>DASWYH010000711.1:0-2371 GCA_036405095.1 Gemmata sp.
GGACACACCCGCCGGTCGTTTGGGCGCCAATTTTTCTTGCCCGCTCGGTATCGAGGCCGATGCGTGCCCCGCGGCCGCTCTACCGCTTCAAGTTGTTGAGCGCCTCCAGAGCCAGCAACAGCGCCTGCGTGCCCTTGCGGCCGTAGCCCTGTGCGCGAACGGCTTCGTAAAGCTGCTTCGCCAGTCCCAGCCCCGGCAGGCTCAGGTTCATCTTCTCGGCTTCCGCCAACGCGATGCCCATGTCTTTGATGAAGTGCTCGACATAGAACCCGGGCTCGAAGTTGCGGGCCAGCATCCGCGGCCCCAACACCTCCAGCGCCTTGCTGCCCGCCGCGCCCACGCTCACGCTTTTGAAAACTGTTTCGAGGTCCAGACCGGCCTTGTAGCCGTACAGCAGCCCCTCACACACCGCGATCATGTTGGCCGAAATGAGGATCTGGTTCACCATCTTCGTGTGCTGGCCGGCGCCCGCCGTGCCCTGATGCACGATCGTCTTGCCCATGCACTCGAACACCGGCTGGACGGCGTCCACCACCGCCTTCTCGCCACCGATCATGATCGACAGCGCGGCGTTCTTCGCGCCCACGTCCCCGCCGCTCACCGGGGCGTCCAGCGACGCCACGCCCTTGGCGCGCGCGGCTTCGTAAATCTCTTTCGCCAGCGACGGCTCCGAAGTCGTCATGTCCACCAGCACCGTGCCGGGCTTCGCACCGGCGAGGGCACCGTCGGCGCCGAGGAACACCTCGCGCACGTCCTTCGGGAACCCGACGATCGCGAACACGATGTCGGATTGCTCCGCGACCGCCTTGGGGCTATTCGCGAGCTTCGCGCCGGCGTCCACAAGGGGCCGCGCCTTGTCCGCCGAGCGGTTGTACACGGTCGCCGCGTAACCCTTTGTCATGGCGTGCTGGCACATCCACCGGCCCATCACGCCGGTGCCGATCCAGCCGATCTTGGTTTTTCCCGGTTCCGCGACGGAAATTTGCATTGCGTGTGCCCTGTGAAGGAAGTATGTATGGTTCTTACAGATTTCGCGATGGTCGATCTGGCCGGGTGTTCTCTCGATCCCGAGCACGATGCCGGCGACTGGCCTTCATATTAGTGAACCCGCCTCTCTGCTGACACAACCGAACGCGAATGGAACATCACACCTCTTTTTGCCTGCAGACGAGGCAAGTAAGGGCTCGTTGCATTCGTTAAAGGACCGCTCGCCGTGGACAGGCACGACATCCCCCAACTCGCCGCACCCATCGTTCTCGTTCACGGGCTGTGCGGCTACGACCGCATAACCGCGTTCGGGCGCCCGCTCAAGGACTACTTCCCCGGCATCCGTGAGAAACTCCGAGCCGCCGGGAACCGGGTTCTGGTGCCGCGTCTGAGCTGCACGCAAGGGGTCGAATCGCGCGCGGGCGAACTCAAGCGGTACATCCAGAGGCACGTGCCCACGGGACCGGTTCACCTGATCGGGCACAGCATGGGCGGCCTCGACGCCCGGTTCATGGTCAGCCGGTTGGACATGGCCGGGCGCGTGTCCTCGCTGACCACCGTGGGCACCCCGCACCGCGGGAGCCCGGTGGCGGACTGGGGCG
Source organism: Gemmata sp. (assembly GCA_036405095.1). Classification (GTDB taxonomy): domain Bacteria; phylum Planctomycetota; class Planctomycetia; order Gemmatales; family Gemmataceae; genus Gemmata. Next base: position 1,590 of record DASWYH010000711.1, read on the forward strand.
TGCGCCGATTCGGCGCGCTGGTGGCGCCGTTCTTCCAACTCCTCGGCCTTTCGACGCGGGCGTTCCTGGACCTCACCTCGGCCGCATGTGCCCGGTTCAACCGCACCGTGCGAAACGTGTCCGGGGTGCGGTATTTCTCGGTCGCCGGGGTGTGCGAGGGGCCGTGGCTCGGGTCCGAGTGGCGGTTCCCACACGGTATCGTGAGTCGAGCGGAAGGGGCGAACGATGGGGTCGTATCGGTCGCATCGGCGACCTGGGGGGAACACACCGACGTGTGGGACGGGGACCACCTGAACCTCGTGAACTGGCCGAACCGTCAGGCCCGCCGGTGCGGCGTGTGGGCCGCGCTCGCCCCCGATTACGGGCGCATCATCCGCAGAATCGCTGACGCAGAGTGAGGGCACCCGTCCGGGACGACCGCTACACCCCACGCCGCCCTCGCGTGCGGCCCACTTCGGAGCGCTGACACGACCGCGCCAGGGCGAGCGCCGGAACCGAAGTTCGCCGGCCCCCGCGATGTTTCCCAGCGGGCCGCACCTCGAACCCTCCGATGGACGAGTAGCCGCCACGGAAAGCGGTGTTCCACCTCGGAAGGGTTTCCCACCATGCGTCAGATGTTCCTCGCGACCCTCGGCGTGCTCGCACTCGCCGGTGCGGTTTCCGCCCAACAACCGCAGTACCAGCCCCCGGCCCGTTACCCCGTACCTGCCGCGGCAGCCGCGACGCCGCTACAACCGGTCTCGGGCACGACCGTCATCAGTGGCGGGGCCGGGTGCACCAAC
>DASWYH010000712.1:0-3685 GCA_036405095.1 Gemmata sp.
GCCTGTTTGACGCGCGCCGCGTCCTTTTCCTTGTCCTGAGCGAGGACCGGGCACGTGGCGGCGAGCGCGGAACCGAGGGCGATAACGAGCGCGAACCGAGCGCGAAGGAGCATGGGTGGGTCTCCAAAAGGGGCGGTCGGAATTGATTATAGCTCGTGAGCGGCGCTCCGCGGCTCGCAGCGGACCCGCCGGGTAGCGGGTCCGCTACCTTCGGCCCCAGGACCCGCGCACCGGCGGCGGAACGATCACCTGTTCGGCACTCACAGCCCGAGAACGTCGTTCATGGTGTAGCGCCCGGCCGGGCGGTTGGCCATGAACTTCGCGGCCAGCAGCGCGCCGCGGGCGTAGCTGTCGCGGTTGTGGCCCTTGTGAACCAGTTCCAGCGTCTCGCCGATCGTGGTGAAGATGATCGTGTGCTCGCCCACGTTGTCGCCGCCGCGGACCGCGTGGAGCCCGATCTCCTCGGGCTTGCGCTCGCCCACAATGCCCTCGCGCCCGTGAACGAACGTTCCGCCCTGGACCTCTTGAATGATCTCCGCGAATCGCACCGCGGTGCCGCTCGGCGAGTCCTTCTTGAACCGGTGGTGCCGCTCCACGATCTCCGGGTCGAAGCCCTTCCCGTTGAGCGCTTCGGCAGTCAACCTGACCAACTTGAACAGGAGGTTCACGACGAGGCTCATGTTCGGGGCGAACAGCACCGCGGTCATGTGGGCGGCGGCTTCGATTTCGGCCTTCTGTGCGTCGGTGTGGCCGGTGGTGGCGACCACGATCGGGATCTGCCGGTCCACGCACACCGGCAGCACGGCCATTGTCCCCGACGGGGCCGAGAAATCGATCAGCGCGTCGATCCGGGCGCCGAGCGGCAGGTCGTACCGAATGGGGATGTCGTTCGAACCGACCCCGGCCACCTCGCCGGAGTCCTTCCCCTGGAGCGGGTTGGTGGCCGAGTCGAGTGCGGCAACGAGGACCAGCGCCGGGTCTTCTTTGGCGAGCGCGACCAACCGCTGCCCCATCCGCCCGCACGCCCCGTTGATCGCGATATGAATCTTCATTTGCTTCCGCCGTCGGATGTCGCCAGGAGGTTGGCCACAAACGCGCACCAAGGGCACACGAGAGAACAAGGCCACAGGGCACCGAACCCGACCTTCGGCTTCGGTCTTGGGGGTTCGCTTGCGCCCTTGGTGCGCGTTTGTGGCGGTTAATGCTTCACGCGTGTTGTTCGATCGCCTTCACGATGGCGTCGAGATCATTGGGCACGGGCACGGCCCGGTTCGCGAACGAAACCGACTTGACCCCGCGCCTCCCGAGCTTGGCCTCAAAGGTCGCCGGGTCGGCGCTGTGGTACGCAACCGTTTCGTCCGGGTCCTTCAGAACGTGCCCGGTCAGGATACACACGACGCTCGCGTCCGTGTCGATGACGCCTTCGGCCACGAGTTGCCGCACCCCGGCGACGCTCGCGCCGCTCGCGGGTTCGCAGCCCAGCCCGCCGGCGCCCACTCGGGCCTTGGCGTCGAGGATCTCCGTGTCCGACACCTCGCGCACGACGCCGTTGCACCAGTCCAGGGCGCGGAGCGCTTTGGGCAGGTTCACGGGGCGGTTGATCTCGATCGCGCTGGCGAGCGTGTCGGCCTTGCGGCCGGTTGCGTCGAGGGAACCGTAGTACGTGCCGATCAGCGCCCGGTCGAACCGGCCCTCGGCCCACTTGAGCCCCTGCCGCGCGTGGAGGTGGTACGCGGTGTTCGCGCCGGCGGCGTTAATCACGGCCACCCGCGGCACCCGCGGGATCAGGTTCAGCTCGCGGAGTTCGTGGAACGCTTTCGCGAAGCTCGACACGTTCCCGAGGTTGCCGCCGGGCACCACGACCCAATCGGGCACCTCCCACCGGAGCGCTTCCAGCACGCGGAACATGATGGTCTTCTGGCCTTCCAGCCGGAAGGGGTTCACGCTGTTGACGAGGTAGATGCCGAGTTGCCGGCTGACCTCCTGAACGCGGCGCAGCGCGTCGTCGAAGTCGCCGTGAATTTGCACCGTGAGGGCACCGTGTTCGAGCGCCTGAGACAGCTTCCCGTAGCTGATTTTGCCGCTCCCAATGAAGATGACGCCGCGCATCAGTTGCGTGGCCGCGCAGTACACTGCGAGGCTCGCCGACGTGTTCCCGGTGCTGGCGCACGCGGCGCGGGTCGCGCCGGTCATGCGGGCGTGAGTGAACGCGGCGCTCATGCCGTTGTCTTTGAAGCTCCCGGACGGGTTCATGCCCTCGTACTGGAGCCACAACCGGCCCGGGTTCATGCCGCAGTACCGCGCGACCGCGTCGGCGCGCTGACACAGCGTTTGGCCCTCCCCGATGGTGACGATCGCGTCATCGGGCGCGAACGGGAGCAGTTCGCGAAAGCGCCACACGCCGGAGAAGTCGAGCGGGTTCGAGCGGGTCGCCCATTTGCTCTCGAAATGTTTCAGGCTCATCGGAACCGGGAGCCGGTTCCAATCGTAGACGACATCGAGTAACCCGCCGCAGCGCGGGCAGCGGAACGCGGTGTCGAACCGGTCGGCGGTGCCGCCGCAGGTGGGGTCGATGCACCGCTGGAAGAGGAGATCTGACATACCGTCTGTTCTAGGAGGTGCGCCGGGCACGTCACACCATCGCGTGTGCGGTTTTCGAGCCGGCCCCCCCAATCGCGCGTGGTATAAAGAACATCAACGCACCGGAGGCCGCTATGCCCGCGCACCTGCTCTCGCTCGCCGACGGCCCGAGTATCCTCCTCGACAAACCGATTTTGTTGTTCGGTCGGCACGAAGAGTGTGACGTGCAACTGAACTCCAAAAAGGTGTCGCGCCGGCACTGCGTTCTGGCGCAGGTGAACGATTACCTCGTGATCCGCGACCTCGGCAGTACCAACGGCGTGAAGATCAACGGCGAGCGCGTGGCGGAAGGGAAGCTCCGCCCCGGCGACGAACTCCAGATCGGGAACTTCAAGTACCAAGTGTGCGGCGACTTGCTCGGGCGCTCGGGCGAGCACCCCAAAATTGAGGGCTACAAGAACGTCGCCCCCGCGGAAGGCCCGGGCGAAGGGGCCGCCGACGACAAGGGCACCGGCGAGGACGAGGCCGTCGAGTGAGGGCGGGCTGAAGACCGAGGTCCGAGACAACCGGTTCTGGGCTTCGGCCCCCACTCACACGACCGTTCGCCCCACTTTACTCGCGGAACAGCACGTCCACCCCACTCGCGTTGCCGGGAACCGTTTCCTTGACGGCGTGCCGGTCGGTGTGTTTCCAGGTGAACGTCGGTGGCAGATGGGCGTGCAGGAACGTCTTCGCCGGGAGCTTTACCGCCTGGCCCTCAATGACGAGAGCGAGGTCGCGGCTCGTGTGGTTGTAGAACCCGATCTTGCGGAGCCCGTTCGCGCCGACGGCGCCGCTCGCCGGGAACACACTCACCTTCACCGCCCCTGTCAGCGGGCTGGACTTCGCCTCAGTGGGTTTCACGTCCGGGGCCACGGGTGAATCCGGCGGCAGCGTCAGCGGCGGCAGCGCGTCCGGATTGCGCGGAACGCTCACCCCCGGCGGCGGGATCAATGCGTCCGGGGCCGGTGCCGGAACCGGGACCGCGGAAGCCCCCGGAACGTCCGGAAGTTTCGAGGGTCCTTCAACCTTCGGCAGTTCCAGCGCCGGCACCTTTGGGGCATCG
>DASWYH010000713.1:0-7584 GCA_036405095.1 Gemmata sp.
TTCCAGATTTCAAGGGCGTGCTCGCGTGACACCAGTTCTCCTCCTGCCGGCCGTGCGCCGGTGTTGGTACAATAGCGGCGCTTCCCGAAAGGAACCGCGATGAAGTTCGATCTCCACATGCACACCGCCCGCTACTCGCCCGACGCCGATACCGACCCGTTTGAGCTGGTACAATCCGCACTCCGGGCCGGGCTCGACGGGATCGTCATCACCGAACACGATTTCCTCTGGCCCGAAAAGGAACTGGACGAGTTGCGCGCCTCCGCCCCGAACCTGGTGATCCTCGCGGGGGTGGAAGTCACCGGGCGCGGCGGCGACATGCTGTGCTACGGGATCACGGACCCGTTCGCCCTGCCGCGGGGGATCGCGTGGCCGGAACTGTGCCTGGAGGTCCACCGGCAGGGCGGGGCGTGCGTCGCCGCGCACCCGAACCGGTGGGGCCAGCCCTTCGAAAAGCTCGTCGCGGAGCAGAAGCCCGAACTGGACGGCATCGAGGTGATGTCGAACAACATGGACGCCGGGCTGCGCGCGAAGGCGAGCAAGTTGCTGGTGAAGTTCCCGCACTTCGCGCAGCTCGGGAACAGCGACTCGCACCAGCCGGAAACGGTCGGCTGCTGCTACACCGACTTCGACGCCCAGATCCGCACCAGTGCCGACCTGGTGGCCGCGATCAAGGGCCGCAAGGGGCTCGCGAGGGTAAACGGCCATGACCACCGAACGTGAGAAGATGCTCGCGGGCGAGCTGTACGACCCGCTGGACGCGGAACTCGTCGCGGCCCGCACCCGCGCGCGTGACCTGCTCTGGAACCTGAACGCGACCCGCGAAGCCGACGCGGCCGTTCGCGCGGGCATTCTGAAAGAGCTGTTCGGCTCGGCGGGCGCCGGGGTGTGGCTCCAGCCGCCGTTTTTCTGCGACTACGGGACCAACATCCACCTCGGCGACAAGGTCTATTTCAACTTCAACTGTGTGGTGCTCGACGTGTGCGAGGTCCGCATCGGTGCCCGCACCCTGTTCGCTCCGGCGGTGCAAATTTACACCGCGACGCACCCGTTCGACGTGGAGCTGCGCAAAACCCGCGAACTCGGAAAGCCGGTCACGATCGGTTCGGACGTGTGGGTCGGGGGCGGGGCGATCATCCTGCCCGGGGTGACCATCGGCGACCGCACGATCATCGGCGCGGGTAGCGTGGTCACCAAGGACATCCCGGCCGGCGTGGTTGCGGTCGGCAACCCGTGCCGGGTCATGCGAAACGTCTGATACCGGGCACGCGGGCCAGAGCTCGCGCCCCCGGACGGGCCACGTTCAACCGTGAGCGCGGCTCACTTCGCGCCCAGTGCCTTGAGAGCATCGGCAACTTTCACCCGCCCGCCGTGGGTCTTGCTGACCTGCGCGAACAGCACCTTCCGCTTGGCGTCCAGCACGAACGCGGACGGGTACGCGGTCTCGTTCTTCGCGTCCCACCGGAGCCCGTAGGCGTTCGTGAACGTGTAATCCGGATCGAGTAGCACGCTAAAGTGCGCGGGGTAGTCCTTGCCCTTCACGAACTCGCCGGCTTTCTCCGCGAGCTTCTCCGCCGGCCCGGGGTACACGAACACGACCTGCGCGCCGGCCTTCTTGAACGCATCCGCCTGGCTCAGGAAGTCGCCGAACTGCCGCGAACAAATCGGGCACTGGTAGCCCGGATACCCGCGCAGCACGACCAGCACCACCGGCCCGGAACCGGTCAGTTTCGAGAGCTTCACCTTTCCGCCGCCGAGAGCTCCCAGCTCGAAGTCCTTCGCCTCGTCCCCGACCTTCGGCCGCGCCCCTTCGGCTTTCGGATCGGCCGAGGCGGAACCCGAGAGCGCGGCCACAGCCGCCACGAACACCATGCGCACGTAGTTCAACACGCGAACTCCTCCGGAAAAGGGACCATCAATCCGAGAGCGAACACGGTTCGCACCCGTTGGGCTCCGACCACACGAGCGCGAGCAATTCGCGCGGCGGTATCACACGGTGCCCGCGCGCCCGGTTCGCCGCGCCGATGCGAAACAGCAGTTCCCACTGCCGGAACAGGGTTCGATAGGCGCGCCAGATGGGCCACGACGGGTCGTACAGGTTGGTGGATTCCGAGGTGACGCCGTTCAATTCGACGATCGCGAACCCACGCCCCGCGCGGAACTCTTCCGCGCGCGGGTAGCGAACATCGAACCGCCCGATGAAGAACCCGTCGAACGCTTTCGCGATCTGATCGAACGCCGCGCTCAGCTCGGGGGTTTCGAGGTGCCCCCCGTCGCGGAACAGCGTCCCCTGGCAGTGGTTCCCGGCCAGCGCCAGCGCGAACGGCTCACCCGCACCCAACACGCGCCCGGTCTCCGCCGCGTGGCGCGTGAGGAAGGTCGGGGCCTGCATCCGGAACCGCGGGTGTGCCCAGATCAGCTCTTCCAGCGTGGATGCGCCGTCGCCCACCACAACCGGGAACACCTTATCCGTGATGGAGAAGATGCGCCCGTGCGGTTCTCCGGGCAACCGGTAGTAGAACACCCCGGCCTCGAACGGCCCCGGGTGGTACGGCTGAACGATCACCGGCCCCGGGTTCGCCAGGAGGTACTTTTCCACGTCCGTGAAGTCGTGGGCCTTCTTCACGCCGGCGCCGCGCTCCCCGGCGTCCGGTTTCAGCACGACCGGGAACCCCCACTCGCGCGCCGCGATGCTCTCGCGCACCAACTCGACGCGCGAAGCGCGCTCCCCGGCCGGGACCAGGAGGGTCGGGACGATCCGCTCCGCCGGGAGCCGCGCGAGGATGTCGGACTTCGATTCGCCGACCACGCCGCCCGCCGGGATGCCGGGGTTCGCCGCGGTCCACACCGTGAAGCCCCGGTAGCGCACGCCGAGCCAGAGCCAGTACGGCACGAGCGGCAGGTAGAACACCCGCGCCGGCCAGAACTCCCAGCGCCACAATTTCGAGACCTTGGCGAGCAGCCGGGCACGTTCCCTGCGGGTCAGCAGCCGCGGTGCCGTGCGCACCGCGATCAGCCCGCCCACCGCGCCGCCGGCAGCGGCCCACCACGGGAGCGCGTGCCCGAACAGGGCGACCGCCCCCACGACCAGGGGCACCCACACGAGCGCCGCGCCGAACGTCCAGAACAGGTAGCGCGTGCCGCCGCGCGGGGCGATTCCCGCAGCGAGCAGGAGCGGCACCCGCGTACCGGGCAGGCACCGCGACACGAACGCCGCTGCGCCTCCGCGGTGTTCGAGCCACCCCGAGAGCGCGGCGAACCGCTCGCCCGGGAGCCGCTTGCGCACCCACGAGAGCCCCGCGGCCCGGCGCCCGATGGTGCGCCCCAGGAACCACACGCCCGCATCGCCCAGCGCGATCCCGGCGAAGCACGCAGTGAGCGCGGGGAGCCAGTCCACGCGCCCGGCGGCCACCAGCAACCCCGCAGCAAGGCAAGTGAGGTCTTCCGAAACGAACGTCGCGAGCACCAGCGCCGCGAACACGGTCGGCCCCGTCGTCATGGCGTCGATCGGGAGAAGCGGGATCATCGGGCGCCCCCAACGAGCGGGAGGTGAACCGTCACGCGCTCACCGGGCGCGTCCGGCGCGTCCGCCAGGTAGCGGAACGCGACATCGGTCGGCGAAACGTCAATCACGGAGTGGCTCACGGTGCGCGCGTCCTCCCGGCTCATGTTCACGCTCAGGTGCTCGCGCCCCGGCCAGCGGTGGCAGTGAAACGCTACCTGGGCCGCGTCCCATGTTTCGGGAGCACCCGCAAACAGTTCCTCGAACAACTCGCGGCGCACGTCCTCGACGCGCGCGTCACCGAGCCCCGACGACGTGAACATGCGCGGCGCCCCGCCGACGAGGCGCGACATCGTCATCGGCTCGTACCCGTCCCAGCGCACGTCGGCGACCACCCCCTGCCCGACCAGCACCAACCGGAACGGCGCGAAGAGTGGGAAATCTAACGCGCGGTCCACAACCGCCAGCACCGCCGCCGGGGACTCTTCGCCCAGGAGCATCGGGACAATCGCGCCCCGCGACTGCATGCGGCGCCGGGCGCCGGGCGGGTGGGTCGGGTTCACGTTCAGAACGGCCAGCACGAGACCGGCATCGTTCACCGCGAGCCACGTTCCGCCCGATGCCGGATCGGTCGGCCACACGGCGCTCCGACTGCCGCTCCGGCGCAACTGCGGCGGGGCGCCCGGCGCGCGGGTCCGCTGTTCGTCGCGGTTGAACGCGAGCCGCAGCGCCCCGGGGCCGCACGGAACCACGGTCAGCGTACACACGGTCGGCTCCGTTCGGGTGAAGTCTGTTCGGCCGGCGCCCGTCGCATGCCGCTGTTCGCGTGAACGATCGTCGAAGGGGCGTAGCCGAAGTCCGGCGACACGTTCGCCCCGAGCAACTTCACCATGACGCGGATCAGCGCGTTGTGGTGAATCGTGTGACTCACCACGAACGCCAGTTCGCGCTCCGGGCTGGTCGCGACTGTGGTTGGCGGCACATCGGGCGCGACGAGCGCGGAGAGCCGCACCTCGCGCGGCACTTCGGCCCACGGGAAGCTGAGCAATTCGCCTTCGAGGTGAATGAGCGCGTCGAGGGCCGCGCCTCGGTCGCGCTCCACGTCGGTGCCGCGGTCGCGGTGGTCGTAACACACAAGACCGGTTCGCAAGCTCTGGAGCAGCGCCCGGATGTGGTCCAGGTTGTGCCGGACGTGCCCGCCGATGCTGCTCTCCACCACGCCGACCGGCTTTTGGGTGTACTCGTTATCTGTGAGCGATTCGAGCAGTACGCCGAGCTGGCGCAACAGGCTCACCAGCGGTCGGAGCGCGGCGGGTTCGTCGGTATACGCTCCCGTTTCGATCGAACAACCCGGCTGAACCATCGCGCAACTCCGTCGTGTGAACTCGCCACGGCCCGCTGTCGGTGGTACGATGCCGCTGAACACGTCCCGGTTACACCGAGCCGCCACATGAACGACCCCGCACCGCCCGTGCTGTGCGAACCGGCCCCCGACCGCCCGGCGGACCTTCACGAAGCGGTCGCACTGCGCGCGATCGTCGAGGGGACCGCCCGGCACACCGGGGAAGAGTTCTTTCGCTCGCTGGTCCGCAACCTGAGCGCGGCGACCGGCGTGGCCAGTGCGTTTGTGGCCGAGTTCGCCGGGTCCGCGGGCCGGGTCCGCTCGCTCGCGTTCTGGAAGGACGGCGAGTTCATCCCGAACATCGAATGGGACCTCGCGGGAACCCCGTGCGAAGATGTGGCGAAGGGGCACTTCTGCCACCACCCGGCCGACGTGCGGCAGAGGTTCCCGAACGACCCGGACCTGACGGACGTGGAAAGTTACCTCGGGGTGCCGCTGTGCGCGGAGTCGCATGAGGTGTTGGGGCACCTCGCGGTGTTCGACGCGAAGCCGATGCCGAGCGCGCCGCGGCTGCTGTACACGTTCCAGATCTTCGCCGCCCGCGCCGCGGCGGAACTGGAGCGGCTCCGCGCCGAGCGGATGCTGCGCGAGAGCGAGGCGCGGCTCCGCGACCTGTTCGACGAGGCGCCGATCGCCTACGTCCACGAGGGGTTGGACTCGCGGTTCATCAGCGCCAACCGCGCCGCGCTCCGCATTCTCGGGTTGCGGCCCGAAGAGGTTCCCGACACGGTGGGCCTGTCGCTGGTTCCCGACACGCCCGAGGCGCAGCAGCGCGTGAAGGAGGCGTTCGCGGCTCTCGGCCGCGGAACCGACACCGGCGGCGTGGTGCTGGAGCTGCGCCGCAAGGCCGACGGGCGCCCGATCTGGATCCGCTGGTGGTCGCGGCCCGACGCGAGCGGCGCGTTCACCCGGACCATGTTCGTGGATGTGACCGAGCAGGTGTTAGCCGAGCGCGAGCGGGTGCGGCTCCAGCAGCAGAACCTCTACCTGCAAGAAGAACTGAAGGCGGCGCACAACTTCGACGAGATCGTCGGGCAGAGTCCGACGCTGGTATCGGTGCTGCAACGGGTGTCGAAGGTCGCCGGGACGGATTCGACGGTGCTGATTACGGGGGAGACCGGCACCGGGAAGGAACTCATCGCGCGTGCGGTCCACTCGGCGGGTCCGCGCAAAGGCAAGCCGCTCATCAAGTTGAACTGCGCCGCGCTCCCGACGGGTCTGGTCGAGAGCGAGTTATTCGGGCACGAAAAAGGCGCGTTCACCGGCGCGACCGCGCGGAAGCCGGGCCGGTTCGAGTTGGCCGACGGGGGCACGCTGTTTCTCGACGAGGTGGGCGAACTGTCGCTCGAAACGCAGGCCAAGTTGCTCCGCGTGCTGCAAGAGCGCGAGTTCGAGCGGGTGGGCGGCACGGTTCCGGTCAGGGTGGACGTGCGGGTGATCGCGGCGACGAACCGCGACCTCGCGGCGCTGGCGAAGGAGGGCAAGTTCCGGGAAGACCTGTTCTACCGGCTCAATGTGTTCCCGGTGCGGTTGCCGCCGCTGCGCGAGCGCAAGGACGACATCCCTTTGCTGGTGCGGTTCTTCGTGAAAAAGTTCTCCGCGCGGTTGGCGAAGCGGATCGACGCCATCGGGAGCGACACGGTCGGGTTGCTGACGGCGTACCCGTGGCCGGGGAACATCCGGGAGTTAGAAAACGTGATCGAGCGCGCCGTGATCCTGGCGGACGGCCCCGAGTTGGAGATCGACCCGGAGATACTGCCCATCGCGAGCGGCCCGGCGGACGCGCCGACCGTCGGGGGCGGTCAGAGCTTACAGGCGGTCGAGCGGGAGCACATTCGCGGGGTATTGGAGCAAACGGGCTGGGTGATCGAGGGCGCCAGCGGTGCGGCGAAGGTGTTAGCGATGCACCCGAACACGCTCCGCAGCCGGCTGAAGAAGCTGGGCATCACCCGCCCGGGGTAGCGCGCCCCATTGGTAAGCAAATTCCGACCCTAGTTGCGCTGTGGCGAGGGGGTCAAAAAAGAACGCAACTGAAAAGGCCAATTTTCGTCAGATCTACTTCGACTAATGAACCCCTGTAGCTCCTCGTGGTCGGGGTCCGCATCCGCAGGCTGGTACTTGGCTGACCGAAGTTGTTCGTCAGTGATTCGCGCTCCTTCGAGATCGGCACCGCGAAGATCAGCTCCCGTCAGAATAGCCTCATCAAAATCCGCAAATTGCAAACCAGTCTGGCGCAAATCAGCGTTGGTTAGGTTCGTCCCCCGGAAGTTAGCTTCGGGAAGATTGGCGCCCAAAAATTTTGCACCGTTACAATTGGCTTGAAAGAAATCCACTCCGCTGCCTGCACTGGCAAAGAAATCCGCTCCCTCCAGGTTTGCCTGTGGAAACCGTGCGCAAGATAGCTTGGTTTTACTGAATGACGCCCTAATCGCCTGCGTGTGCTCAAAACACGATCCGAACAACTTTGCGCCGACCAGCGTGGCCAACGACAGATCGGCGAGACCGAAATAAGCCATCTGTAACGATGCGTTCGTCAGATCAGCACCCCGCCAGTTACACTGAGCGAATTCACACATGCGCAAATCCGTATCGCGGAGCGAGATGAGAGTCAGACAGCGGCAGGTCATGGGCGTTGAGAGGCCAAGGCGACTAGGTAGGTGCCGGACCCACGCTCCCAAAG
>DASWYH010000714.1:0-10890 GCA_036405095.1 Gemmata sp.
GCCTCTTCGCCCGTTGCGACCGAGTCGTAGAGCTGCTCGAACACCGGCTTGGACGCATCGCGGAACGCCTTGAACCAGTCGAGCGCGCCGCGCTGGGCGGTGGTGGAGCAGTTCGCGTACATCCAGTCCATGCCCTTTTCCGCGATCAGCGGGTACAGGCTCTGGGTCGCCTCCTCGACCGTTTCATTGAACGCTTCGCTCGGCGAGTGCCCGTTCGCGCGGAGCACCTCGTACTGGGCGAGCCACAGGCCGTAGATCGCGCCCATCAACACGCCGCGCTCGCCGGTGAGGTCGGAAACCACTTCCTTCTTGAAGGTGGTCTCGAACAGGTAGCCGGAGCCGATCGCGATCCCGAGGGCGAGGCAGCGCTCGCGGGCGCGGCCGGTGGCGTCCTGGTGAACCGCGAAGCTGGAGTTGATCCCGCGGCCCTCGACGAACAGCCGGCGGACCGTTGTTCCCGAGCCCTTCGGGGCCACGAGGATCACGTCGATGTCGGGCGGCGGGAGGACGCCCGTTTGGTCATTGAAAACGATCGAGAACCCGTGGGAGAAGTACAGCGCCTTGCCCTTGGTGAGGTGCGGCTTGATCTTGGGCCACATCTCCTTCTGACCCGCGTCGGAGAGCAGGTACTGAACGACGGTGCCCTTTGCGGCGGCCTCTTCGGGATCGAACAGGGTCACCCCCGGCTGCCAACCGTCTTCGAGGCACAGGTCGTAAGCCTTGCCGCCCTTGCGCTGGCCGACGATCACCTTGATGCCGTTGTCGCGCATGTTGAGCGACTGGCCGCGGCCCTGTACGCCGTAGCCGACGACCGCGACCACTTCGTCTTTGAGGATCTCGCGCACGCGGTCCGGCGGGTAATCGGAGCGCTCGATGGCCTGCTCCACGGTGTCGCCGATGCGAATCTCTTTCACGGGGGCTACTCGCTTGGGGAAGAGGAACTATGCTCTGCGGTAGAAGCTACGAAGATTTATCTCGACGGCAAGAAATCAAACATGGACACGACAGACGCGCAGTCTCCGAAAGGCGCCGCCGGGGCCGCGCCGACCGGGATCCGCGACGTAATAGATCGGCTGATCGCGCAGTGGCAGCAGGCGCGCCCGGACCTCGACCCGTCAGCGCTGGAAATCATTGGCCGGGTGATCGTTCTGGCTCAGCACCTGGAGCGGAGCGTGGAGCACGCACTGGAGAAGAACAAGCTCTCGCTGGGGCAGTTCGACATCCTCGCGACGCTCCGGCGGCACGGCAAAAAGGGGGGGCTCACGCCCACCCGGCTTCTGGAAAGTGTGGTGCTGTCGAGCGGCGGGATGACGGCCCGGCTGGACGCGCTCGCCGAGGCCGGGTACATCTCGCGCAAGCCGAGCCCGGACGACCGGCGGATGGTGGTGATCGAACTCACTTCGAAGGGCCGCCGGGTCATCGACCACGCCACGAAGACGCGGTTCACAGAAGCGAAACAGTCGCTCCCACCGCTCAGCGCCGAAGAAATGGCCAACCTCACGGGGCTCCTGCGGCGCTGGTTGGCCCAGGTCGCGGGTTGAGTTAAACGGACCGCTGTTCGTGGTGGTAACCTGCGCGCTCCGCGCGCGAACAGACGTGCGCGAGCATCTTCGCATCGCAGGCCCCGATTCGCTGGAAGTTCTCGCGGGCGGTTCGGAGCGTGAGCCCGTTGTTGCACCCGGAGCGCTCGTCGGGTCGGTGAAGGTCGGTGTCGCCGTCCTCCCAGAAACAGACGCGACAAATCTCCCACCCGCCACGCTCCGCGAGCGTGAAGTAATCGCAGCAGGGGCACTGGAACAGTTGCTCGCCGGTCATTCGTCCACCACGTCTTCGAGTTTCGAGACCGCGACCACCTCGCTGCGGCGCACGAACACCCGCTTGCGGTTCCGCTTGATCCCGGTCGCGACCGAATCGGCGACGTACAGTTCGCGGGTCGTGTCGGTGTCGCGGAGGTCGTGCAGGTCCGCGTTCTTCAGCTCCAGAAAGTGCTCGTCGTATCGCACGAGGCGCCCCAGACACACGTAAGGGCTGACGAGGTCGATCACCACTTTCTGTTCCAACAGTTCGTCGAGCATCTGAGGCCCCTTATGCGCGGCTCCGGCGATTGTACCGGCTGGGAAGTTCGGGTTCCCGGAATATGCCAACACTACGTCGCGGGCGGTGCGCCGAATCGGATTTCCGCGTCCCAAGTGGTTGACCGGGGGCCGCCCCACTTCCCACGATAACCTTCTATTTATCCACGCACGCAGGCGAATAACATATGCCCCGCCGACCCGGGAAACGACCGGCCCTCCCCGAACAGCTTGTCACGCACCCGGCCCAGATGGCTGCCTGTCTCGCGCACCTTGCGAAGGCGCCCCTTATCGGGTTCGATACCGAATTCGTCGGCGAGGACGCGTACCGTCCGGAACTGTGTCTGGTGCAGGTGTCCACCGGCGAGCACCTTTTCGTGATCGACCCGTTCGAGTGTGGCCCACTGGACGGCTTCTGGGAACTGCTCCTCGACCCGAAGCGCACCGTCATCGTCCACGCCGGGCGCGAGGACGTGCGCATGTGCTACTTTCAAGCCGGGAGCGCGCCGCCGAACGTGTTCGATGTGCAGATCGCGGCCGGGTTGGTCGGGATGACGTACCCCATCGGCTACGCGGGCCTCGTCCACGATCTCCTGCGCCAGCGGATGCAGAAGGGCGAGACCCTGACCGACTGGCGGCAGCGCCCGCTGACCCCGGCGCAGGTGCGGTACGCTTACGACGACGTGCGGTATCTGCTCCCGGCGCACCGGAAGCTCACCGAGCGCCTCAAGCGGTACAGGCGCCTGGCCTGGGCCGAAGAGGAATTCGCCGCGGCGGTGCGCCGGGCCGTTGCCGACGACGCTACGATTGAGAGGTGGCGAAAGATCAAAGGGATCGGGGCGCTGGACCGGCGCGCGCTGGCGGTCGCGCGGGAAATGTACGGCTGGCGGGACCGATTCGCGGAGCGCCTCAATAAACCGCCGCGGTTCCTCATGCGCGACGACCTCCTCATCGAGATCGCCCGCCGGGGGCCGACCCGCGCGGAAGAGCTGCACACGGTCCGCGGGCTGCCGCGCGGCCAAGAGGAACCGATCCTGGAAGCGATCCGGCGCGCGAAAGCGCTCCCCATCGAGGACTGTCCGGAGCCCGAGACGCGCGACAACGACACGGCCAACATTGTCCTGCTCGGGAACCTGCTGAACGTCGTACTCGCGGACTTCGCGGGGCGGCACCGGCTCGCCGCGAACCTGGTGTCTTCTGGGGCCGACCTCAAAGCCATCGTGCGGGCGCGGGTCGAGGGGGGCGAACTCCCCGACGTGCCGCTGACGCGCGGGTGGCGGGCGAAGGCCGTGCTGCCCGAGTTGCTCGCGATTCTGTCCGGCGACACGGCGATTCGGGTCGCCGACCCGAAGGCACTCGACCCGCTGGAACTCGTCGAACTGGAACCCGAGGACGATGAACCGTCGTGCGACGAGACCGACGAACCGGTGGCCGTGGCCCAGAACTTCGAAGAACCCGCTCCCCCTGTGGGGCCGGCAGGCGGTACACTGAATCGGTCCGAGTGAGACCGCCCAGCAGGTCCCATGGGCCGACGGGCTGCACGACGGAAGGGCACGCGAGCATTTTGAAGTGAGTGCGGCACCTTCTGCGTTTCTTGCGGCCCGCTGACCACTTGGGCATGGGCGGGGAAATGGTCTACCGGCTCTCGTAGTCGGGCTGTGCCCGACCTCCGGCCCGGGAGCCTTTCTTCCCGCCGCTGCCTTGGTGCGACTGGGCTCGTATTAATCCGCTCCCGAAAGCGCGACTGCGCCCGATCCGCGCCGGCTGCGCCGGAACGGAGCCGTTACGATTTGTCGGGAGCCTCTCAAGAGCAGCACGCCGATGAGCAACCTGCTAAAGTGCCCGAACCCGAGCTGCCCGTACACCTTCGACCCGTCGCAGGTGCCGGCGGGCGTTGTGCTGAGTTGCCCGCGCTGTGCGATGCAGTTCACCCTCGGTCCGCCGGCGCCCCCGCCCCCGCCCCCGCCGGAGCGCCCGCGGGCGCGTCCGCGCGGGCGGGACCCTGTGGACGACTTCGAGGCCGTCGGGCGCGAGGCCGAGAGGGACCGCGCGGACGACGTTCCGCGGCCCGGGCACCGGACGAGTCGCTATCAGCTGTTCATCCTCGCGGGCATCGCGGCCTCGCTCATGGCGGGCACCGCGCTGGTGTTTATATTCAAGCTGATGTCCCGGAAAACGTCATCCGCGGGTCGTGAGTCCTCGCTGAAGGCCCCGGAATGGAACTTCAGCATTGAGGGGCTGCCAAAGGGGTGGACCCTGGACGACACAACAAAACTGAAGGTGTCCTCACCGTACGCATACGGGTTCAAACGCGAGAACCCCGAAGGTTATGTTGTGGTCGGGCGAACCGAGTACGCAAAGGGCCGTGCCCCGCGCGGCACCGAGATGCGGCACGATCTGGAGCGCCCGTTCCGCAAGCTGTTCACCAAGTTCGAAGAAGAACCGCCTCTCGAAGCGACCTGGATGGGGCAACCGGTCGGACCGCGCCTGGGGTTCAAGTTCCGCGCGCCGTCGAGTGACGGGCTCATCTGGCAGGGGGAGGCCTACGCTGTTTCGTTCAAGGGGATCGCGTACTTCTGGCTGGGCTGGTCCGGGGAGAGCGATTTCGACAACTTGAAGGACGATTTTGCCGCGTTCCGGAACCGGTTCAAGTTGCTCGACCTCCGGAGCAACTGGCGCGAGACCGTGGCGCCTGAGGTCGAGTACAAGGGCGCGACCGTGCCGTACACGTTTACCGACGGCGACGACGTCTGGAAAGAGGAGTCGCTCGAACAGGAGAAAAAGGAATCGCCGGAACTCGACCGGTGGTTGCGGATCAACCATACGCCCCGCGGCGACCGAAAGGCACTTTCGGACGATGCCGATCTGCGCATCTACCTCGTGGACGGCACCGGCGACCCGCTACAGACGGCCCGTGACTACGTTCAGAACCTGTGGACGAATCACGTAAAAGCCGCCAACGATCAGCTCCCCGCGCCGACGTTCACAGAGCGCTCCGGAGAACCCGAAGGGGACCCGCTCCCGAAGGGCGCAACGCCGGTCATCCGGCTGGAGAGCCAGGTTCTCGAACCGGGGACGAAGAAGGTGCTCGCGTCCTCGGAGTCGCGCCTGGTAGTCGTTTCTGGGGTCCGGGTCGGGGACAAGATCGTAATCCTGCACTGCTGGTGCGAGTTCTCAAAGCGGGGCACCTTCGAATCGCGGTTCGTGCAAATTGCGTCGTCTTTGCGGTGAGCTTCCCTCACACGTTACTTGGGGGGAGCGGTGAACGGGCTGAACGCCGCTCCCCTGCATGCGTTACGGAAGCACGCTCGGTACAACCGGGGCCGGGGGCGGCAACGGCGGCTGTGGTTGCGGCTTGGGCGGGCGCGGTTCCGCCGGGCGCTCGGGGGGTGGGAGCATCGTTCCCCGCAGCCGGAGCGCTTCGGCCGCATTCAGAATATCGTCGGTACGGGTCTGGGTCGCTTCATACAGCTCGAAGTAATGGCGACGGGTGTCGCGGATGTGGAACGGCCAAACGATTTCGGCGAGGAAATCGATCGGCGGGTAGGCGTACCACGGTGCGGCTACGTGAATGCGCTTTTCGAGCGTCTCGTAACCCGGGTGGACGATTTTTACAGTGTAGTAGCCGTAGTACTCGAACGAGCTGTGCGCCGGGGCCGGGCCGATCGCCCGGTTGTCGATGTAAACTTGGGCGTTGGGAACGTTCGATTCGATCACGAACCGGCGGTCCACGCAACCGGTCGTTGCGAGGGCCGTGATCGCGGCTATGACTGCCGCCCGTTGCGCGGTTCGCGCCGTCATCGAGCCTCCCTCGTCGCCATTGGTATCGCCGGGCCGCGTCCGACGGGGCACGCGCCACCTGAGCCAGGTGCCGGGCGGCATAGTGCTGGCGCCCGTACCGGTCAACGCCACCTTGCCGGGAGAGATTTCTCGTGCGGGGAGAGCATTGTTCTCGCCGATGGCGTAGGATGTAGGAAGGCCTACCGTGAGGTGATTCGTGGCGGCGTTTGAACCTGTCCGATACGCGGCACTGACCGACGTGGGCGTCAAGCGCAGCCACAACCAGGATGCGTGCGCTGCACAGCCGGCTGTTGACGCAACGGGATTCGGGCTCCAAGGCCATGTGTTCGTGGTGGCGGACGGTATGGGCGGGCACGCGGTCGGCGAAAAGGCCAGCGCGAAAGCCGCCCGTGATATTCCCTTCCTGTACTCCAAGCACGCGCGCGACGGGGTCATTTCGGCGATCCGCCGGGCGTTTCAAGAGGCCAACGCCGGGATCTATGAGATCGGGCAGCAGAACCCCGAGTTCCGCGGGCTCGGGACAACGAGCACCGCGCTGGTGATCCGGCCCGAGGGCGCATGGGTCGGCCACGTCGGGGACAGCCGCGCGTACCGCATTCGCGCCGGGAAAGCGGAACAGCTCACGTTCGATCACTCGTGGGTGTGGGAGATCGCGCGGCGACAGGGCGTGGACCCCGACGAACTCGGTGACTTCAAGAAGAACGTCATCATCCGTTCGCTCGGCCCGGACCCCGAAGTCGAAGTGGACATTGAGGGGCCGTACCCGGTCGAACCCGGGGACTCGTTCCTCCTGTGTAGTGACGGCCTCACCGGCGTCGTCACCCCACAAGAGGTGGGCGCGGCGGTGACCGCCCTCCCGCCCGATGAAGCGGTGCGCTTCCTCGTTCACCTCGCGAACCTGCGGGGCGGGCCGGACAACATCACCGTGGTGATCGTTCAGGTGCCCGGTGGCGCGGACACCGGGGCCGGGGTGAAGAACACCCGGTCCGGTCCGTTCGGGCGCCTTTGTTCCGCATGGGGCAAGCGGGTTCACTGGTCGTTCACGGTGTTGGGCGGTGGTGTGAGCCTCGCGCTCCTTTCTCTGGGGATGCTCCTCGGGGACGTCCCGGGGGCAACGGTCCTCTTCATCCTGGCGGCGCTGCTGATCGTTGTCGGGTTGGTCGGCCTCACGATTCACATGCAAAAAGAGGAGCCGCCCGGAGCCGCCGAGGCAGCGGCCGATGCCGCGCCGCGTGAGCTGCACATTTACAAATCGCACGACTGCCAGGTCACGCCGGCAGTGATCGATAAGTTCGCGCAACTGGAAGCCCAACTCCTCGAAGGGCTCCGCGCGCACGGCATCCCGACGGACTTCGAGACGCACGCGAAGCTCGCGAAACTCGCCGACGCGCCGGCCGGGAAGGGCGAAGCACTTCCCCAGGCGTTTCGCGCGCGGTGCCGATCGATGCTGTTCCTCGCGGAGGCGTTCCACAAGTCGCGCCACAAGCAGGAAGCGTTCCGCCCGAGTTGGACCCCGAGTCCGTCGCAGTGACCGGTCCGCTTCTCGCCCGCCGGTGCCGAACCGCACCAATGCGAAAGGTTCCCGCTTTTTTTCTACACCCTCGCCCGTGCCGTTGGGTACACTCACCCATCAAGACTGTTGATCCTGCCTGATTGACCATCGCGGTCGCCCGAATCCTGATTTCATAATGAGGGTGGCAGTGCGTTTCCTCACCGGCTCGCTCGGCCTCGCGTTTGCGTTCGGCCTCTTCGCGCCCGCGCGAGCGCCGGCGCAACCGTTGCCCGCGAAGATCGACTTCAACCGCGACGTGCGGTCCATTCTGTCGAACAACTGCTTGCAGTGTCACGGGCCGGACGAGAAGACCCGCAAGGCGAAACTGCGCCTCGACACGAAAGAGGGCGCGGTTGCGGCGGCCGTGGTGCCCGGGAAGCCGGATGCGAGCGAACTCATCGCCCGCCTGGAGGCCACGCCCGACGATGCGAGCGTGATGCCGCCGCTGAAAACCGGGAAGAAGCTGACCCCGCGCGAGGTCAAGGTGCTCAAACAGTGGATCGCGGAAGGCGCGAACTATTCCGCGCACTGGGCCTACGTTCCACCGGTGCGGCCCCCGGTGCCGAAGACCAAGTTCCCGACAGAGAACGCGATCGATGCGTTCCTCTTCGCACGCCTGGAAACCGAGAAACTCGAGCCGTCGCCGCGAGCGGATAAGTACGCTCTCGCCCGGCGCGTTGCACTCGACTTAACGGGGTTGCCGCCGGCGCAAGATGAACTCGGGGCGTTCCTCAAAGACGACACTGCGCAGGCTTACGAAAAGCTCGTCGATAAGTTGCTCGCAAAGCCGGCGTTCGGGGAGCACTGGGCGCGGATGTGGCTCGACCTCGCGCGGTACGCGGACAGCGCCGGATATGCGGACGACCCGCTGCGCACCATTTGGAAGTTCCGCGATTACGTGATCCAGAGCTTCAACGCGAACAAGCCCTTCGACGTGTTCACGATTGAGCAACTCGCCGGGGATCTCCTCCCCCAACCGACCCCAGAGCAACTGGTCGCGACCGCGTTTCACCGGAACACGATGACCAACAGCGAGGGCGGCACCAGCGACGAGGAGTTCCGAAACGTCGCGGTGGTCGATCGCGTCAACACAACGTTCATGGTGTGGATGGGCACATCGATGGCTTGCGCGCAGTGCCACACGCACAAGTACGACCCCATCACCCAGATCGAATACTTCCGGGCGTTCGCATTCTTCAACAACACGGCCGACGCGGATCGCCCGGACGAGAGCCCCGTGCTCCCGTTCTGGGCCGATGACGTATTGGTGAAGAAAACGGCCCTGGACAAGCAAATCGCCGACCTCGAAGCGACCCTGAAGGGCAAGAAGCCTGATGAGATGAAGCCCGCCCGTGACAAACTCGCCGCGCTGAAGAAAGAAGCCGCGACGCTGAAACCACAGAGCACAGTGCCGATCCTGAAGGAACTCGCGGGCGCCCAGCGGCGCAAAACGAAGCTCCAGTTCCGCGGCAACTTCCTTGATCTCGGCGAAGAGGTGAGCGAGGGCACGCCAGCCGCGTTGCACGCCTACCCGAAGGACGCGCCGAAGGACCGTTTGGGCTTCGCCCGGTGGCTCGTGAGCCCCGAGAACCCGCTAACGGCGCGCGTGATGGCGAACCGGTTCTGGGAGCAGATTTTCGGGACCGGGCTCGTGCGCACGACGGAGGAGTTCGGCACCCAGGGCGAACTCCCGAGCCACCCCGAGCTGCTCGACTGGCTCGCGACCGAGTTCGTGGCACAGAAGTGGGACGTGAAGAAGTTCCTAAAACTCCTGGTCACCTCGGCCGCCTACCAGCAGTCCGCGAAGGTGGCCCCGGCGCAGTTCGAGCGCGACCCGGACAACCGGTTGCTCTCGCGGGGGCCGCGGGTAAGGCTCTCGGCCGAAATGATCCGCGACCAGGCGCTCTCCGCGGCAGGGTTGCTCAGCTCCAAAATGCTCGGGCCGTCGGTGCGCCCTCAGCAACCGAACCTGGGGGTGAGCGCGGCGTTCGGTGGCGCCATCGACTGGCAGACGAGCACCGGCGAGGACAAGTACCGGCGCGGGGTGTACACGCAGTGGCGGCGCTCGAACCCGTACCCGTCGCTCTCGACTTTCGACGCCCCAAACCGGGACACGTGCGTCGTGCGCCGGGCGCGGACCAACACGCCCCTTCAGGCGCTGGTAACGATGAACGACCCGGTGTACATCGAAGCCGCGCAGGCGCTTGGCCGCCGGGCGATCGAGAAGGGGGGTAAAACGACCGCGGAGAAGGTCGCCTTTGCGTTTCGTGCGTGCCTGGTGCGGCCCCCGTCCGACGCCGAGGTGACGCGCCTCGTGAAGCTCCACGACGACGCGAGAGCCAAGTTCGCGAAGGAGCCGGCGAAGGCGGCGCAGCTCGCCACCAACCCGCTCGGCCCGCTGCCGAAGGGGGTGGACGCCGGCGAAGCGGCGGCGTGGACCGTCGTCGCCAACGTGCTGCTGAACCTCGACGAAATGCTGATGAAACGCTGATCGGGTTGTGGTGCAGGCGCCGTGCCCGCACCCCACGACGAAACCGCTTCGCAACCGAGGCCCTCATGCACCCGGCACTCGAACGCCTTCAGTCGGTGACCCGCCGCAACTTCCTCCAGAATTCCTCGCTGGGGTTGGGCGGGCTCGCGCTCGCTTCGCTGATGGGCGAGGCGAGCGGGGCGGCGCCGAAAACCGAGAACCCGCTGGCGCCGAAGAAGCCGCACTTCGCGGCCACGGCCAAGCGCGTGATCTACCTGCACATGTCGGGGGCACCGCCGCACCTCGACCTGCTCGACTACAAGCCGGAGCTCCAAAAGCGCGACGGTCAGAACTGCCCCGACGAGTACCTCAAGGGCAAGCGGTTCGCGTTCACCTCGGGCGTGCCCAAGTTGCTCGGAACCCGGCAGCCCTTCGACCGGCGCGGAAAGTCGGGCGTCTGGATGTCCGACGCGATCAAGCCGCTCCACGCGGTCGCGGACGATGTCACCGTCATCCGGTCGATGAAGACCGACGAGTTCAACCACGCGCCGGCGGAGCTGCTCCTCTATACTGGGTTCGCGCGGCAGGGGCGCCCCAGCTTGGGCGCCTGGACGTGCTACGGCCTGGGTAACGAGAGCGAGAACCTGCCCGGGTTCGTGGTGCTGATTTCCAGCGGCGTGCAACCGAGCGGCGGGCAGGGTTGCTGGGGGAGCGGCTTCCTGCCGAGCGTGTACCAGGGGGTGCAGTGCCGGAGTAAAGGCGAGCCGGTTCTCTATCTCAGCGATCCCCCCGGGCTGGACCGCGACATGCGCCGGCTCGGGCTCGACGCCATGAAGGACCTCAACGAGTTGCAGGAAAAGGAACTCGGGCACCCGGAAACGCGGACGCGCATCTCGCAGTACGAACTCGCGTTCCGGATGCAGCTCTCCGCGAGCCAGGTGATGGACGTGTCGAAGGAGCCGCAGACGGTGCTCGACGCTTACGGTGCGAAGCCT
>DASWYH010000715.1:0-10282 GCA_036405095.1 Gemmata sp.
CTTCGGCTCGTGGTGCGTTTTCGGCTTGGGGGCATTGTTCGCGCGAGCGAGGTCCGCGAGCGCGAGGGCGCCCAGCCCGACGCCGCAGTCGCGCAGGAACCACCGGCGGTTGAGGAGTTGCTGCCGCGCGGCCAGAAAATCGGGGCGCATCTCAGGGTGTCTCCGCTGGCGGGTCGGTCGGTATATTGCGGTGCCACGCTCCGGGGCGCCGCGAGGCGTGAACAACTGCGAGTACCAATACGTCGTTACCGTTCACTTGGTAAATGACGCGGCGCCGAAACCGCTCGATGAAGAACTCGCGGATCTCCCGCTTCGGGACGCCGTCTTCAACGAGCGGGAACCGCTGTGGTGCGCTTCCGATCGCACGAATCGCATCGCGGACGGCGTCGTTGAACGCATCTCCGTGCCGCCCTGGCTGTTGCTCGTACCACAGGGCGGTTGCCACCACGTCCGCTTGCGCCGTGGGCGAAACAACGACGCTCATGTGTTCCGCGCCTCTTCCAGAGCCTTGCGCACGTTGGCGAACATCTCGTCCGGCGTGATCGGTTGCACCCGCCCGCTTTCGATCTCCTCGATCCGGCGCTGAAGTTCGGCCCGGAGCGCCTCCGGCGAATCGAACGTGTTCGGCGGCGGGTTGACGCTGTCGAGCAACCGTTGACCGATCACCTCGCGCTCAGCCGCCGACAGCTTGAGCGCCCGGTCGAGCACCTCGCGCATTTCTGGCGTTTCCGCAACGGTCGTTGCCATGTCCTGTTCTCCTCGGCACCGCGGGGCGGGTATCCCCATGATACCCGCCCCGCGGGACCGACCCGACTTCAATCCCCATCGAACAGCACGACCTTGACCAACCGCGTGTTGTCCGGCAACACCGTTACCCCGTTGAATGGCGCCATTTTCGCGGACCGCACGCGCACGACGGCCCCTCACTTCTTCGCCGGGAGTTCCTTGGCGAACACGTTCATGATCTCCAACCCCTCGGACGGGCGGAAAATAACTGGCGCCTTCGCAGCCGTGGTGCGCATCCGGTGTACCACTTTGCCGTTTATAGCGATCGTGATTTCTTTCCCGTCCTGCGTAATGACGGCGCGATTCCAGGTGCCGGGCTTAACGGCTTGTTTAGCCTCCGGGGTGAACGACGCGGTGGCATTGGAGCCGCCTCCCGGACCCGCGTCCCACTTCGCTGAAACCAATCCCTCGGCAGCGGTGACGGCAATTCCGGCGACTTCGACCTCGATCTTGCCGTCCGACTTGGCGGGCCGTTTCCAATCGAACACGACCTCGGAGCGGTCCCACTCCTTTTCGCTTACCAAAGCTCCTTTTCCGACCGCCTTGAGCACCCCACCGCCGGCCTTCCACGCATCCTTTTCGGTCTTCCACCCCTTCAAATCGACGCCGTTGAACAGCGACACGTGCCCCTCAGCGACCTTGGCGCACTCCTCGGGCTTCGGGTTCGTGCTCGGCAGTTCCTTGATCTTGAGGTTCTTGAAGTGGCACTCGACGCCCTCGCTTTCCAGCGCGAGATAGCCCTTCCGCGGGTTGCACTTGCTCACGCCCGACACTTCCTTGCCGTTCACGTGGAGCTTGATGGCGCCGTCGTTTGCAATCACCTTGTAGTGGTTCCACTCGCCCCCGCCCCTCACGCGGTTCTCGCTCGGCAGGCACCGCTCGATGCCCTTGAAGTGCGGCCGGTCGGGCGTGCATTTCGCGCCCCAGATGCTGAAGATGTCGCCGTGACAGGTCGCCCACCCGTCCTTCGGGGCGTAGTTGATGAGCACCTGTACTTCGATGCCGCGCGTGTAACCGGTGCCGACCGCCGGGAGCGGGTCGCCCCACACGAACAGCCCGCTGTTCGCCATCTTCTCCTTCTCGACGTGCATCCAGTCGAAGTCCAGTTCGAAGTTCTCGTACTGCTTGTCCGTCCGCAGGAAGCCCGTCGGCTTGCCGGTGGTGATGATCTCCTCGCCCTTTGCGAAGAAGGTGTCCGGGGCACAGTTGACGTTCACCCAGCCGTCCAGGTTTTTGCCGTTGTAGAGCGACTTCACCGCGCCCCCGGCGGGCGCGGGTTTCTTGTCCTCGGCGGGTAACAGCGCGCCCGTAAGGGCCGCAAAAGCGCATACCAGCAGCAATCGACGCGCAAGCATGAGAGCCTTTCGTGAGGGTGTTTGCTCGGGGGGCGGTTCATTCGCGGGTGATGGTTTCATCGAGGTTCAGCAGGACGCGCGCGACCAGCGCGAACGCGCCCCAATCGTCGAAGGCGACCCCTTCGACCTTGTCGGCGTCTTTCGAGCCGGTCGCGACCTCGGCGGCGTTGGCTTCGCCCTCCGCAAACCGCTTACGGGTCTTTTCGAGCAGCGCGGCGAGCACCGCGCGTTCGTCTGCGGTGGGCTTGCGCGCGACGCACAACCGGAAGGCGTAGGTGAGCCTCTCCGCGTCGGTTTTGCCGCCTTCGAGAACGGCCCGCTTCCCGAGCGCGCGGGCCGCTTCCACGAAGATTGTTTCGTTGAGGCCCGTCAGCGCCTGAAGCGGCGTGTTCGTGCGCGACCGCTTCACGCAACTCGCTTCGCCGACTGGCACATCGAACACGGTGAGCGCCGGGTACGGTGTCGAGCGCCGGCGGAACGTGTACAGGGCACGGCGGTAGCGGTCTTCGCCCTTGGCCTCGGCCCATTCAAAGGGGCCGTAGCTCGCCGGCGGCTTGAACAGGAAATCGGGCGCGGGTGTGAACACGCTCGGGCCGCCCACTTTGGGGTTGAGCAGCCCGCTGGCCGCGAGCGCGATGTCGCGCACGATCTCCCCATCCGCGCGGAACCGCGCGCCGCGGGCGAGCAACTTGTTCTCGGGGTCGGCCTGTAACAACTCGGGCGTCACCTTCGAGGACTGGCGGTACGTGGCACTCGTGACGATGAGCTTGTGCAAGCGCTTGAACCGCCAGCCGCTTTCAACGAACTCGCACGCCAGCCAGTCGAGCAGTTCCGGGTGCGTCGGCACGGCCCCCTGGGTGCCGAACTCTTCCGGCGTGTTGACCAACCCGGCGCCGAAGTACGCCTGCCAAACGCGGTTGGCGATAGCGCGGGCGGTGGTCGGTGACTTCTTGTCCACGAGCCACCGCGCGAGCGTGAGTCGGCTCCCGTCGGCGCCGGGGGGGAGGGGGTGCAGGAACTTCGGAACGCCCGCGG
Source organism: Gemmata sp. (assembly GCA_036405095.1). Classification (GTDB taxonomy): domain Bacteria; phylum Planctomycetota; class Planctomycetia; order Gemmatales; family Gemmataceae; genus Gemmata. Next base: position 3,177 of record DASWYH010000715.1, read on the forward strand.
TCACTTTCGTGGTGGGGCGCAGGAAGTCGCCGCGCTTGAGAACCGCGGTGTCGCGCGGCTCGGCGCGCTGTTCGGCGACCAGACTCGTCGAGCCCTCCGGCCACTGTGCCCACAGCGCCTCGATTTCGGCGTTGGTCTCCTTGAACGCGGGAACGGTGGTGCGCCAGAACCCGAACACCGTTTGCACCTGAGCCGCGCTGCGCTTTTCGGCCGGGACCGCGAGCGCCGCGCGCACGAGCGGCGGGAGCGGGTCGCCTTCGACCGTGTCGCCGGTCGCGCTCAGCCGGAACCGGCCGAGGTTGTTGTTCATGTTGTCGTCGCTGTTCCAGCCGCCGTGCATCTGGCGCAGGGTGAAGTGGAGCACCGCGCCGGCGGGCAGGTCGAGCGGCTTTTCGGGCACGAACACCGCGACCCGGGGCACGTTCCGCCGACCGGGGCCGGCGTCGATGCCCCATGCGGTCTCGTCCTTGCCGTCGATGGCGAACGACACCGGACCGGTCACGCGCGGGCGGTCGGTCCGGTCGTCGAAGTTCTTTTCCAGGGGGCGCTCGGGGTTCGAGTAGTCCGCGAGCGCTTTCACGAACTTCACCTTCGTGCGCTTGCCCCCCTTGTTGGGGGCGTCATCGACCTCGACCTGAAACTCGGTGAGCGCGCTGGTGCCCATGAACGAGCGCCCCGGCCCGTTGCAGGGGAGGTTGGGGTCGTTGAGCAGTTCGAGCCGGAACGCGGTGATCGTTTTCAGCGGCGCCGGCCCGCGCATCAGCGTGTTGAACTTGGTGGGCGCGTAGCCCTGCGCGAGGACGGAGCCGTCCTTCTGTGGGATGTAGCGCTGCGAGTTGTCGCCCGCGTTCTCCACGGCAACTGTCTTCCAGGTGGGTGCGTTTGCCACGCGCTTTTCCCACCCGGCGAGGCGCTTCGGCCAGTCCGCGTGTTCCTCCTTCAGTTTGGTTTCCAGCTCGGCGATCTTGGAGCGGATGCGGTTGATTTCCATCCGCTCTTTCGCGGTGTAAACGACGCGCTGCGCCTCGTGGTCGTTGTTGAGGAACGCGAACAGCTTGTAGTACTCTTCCTGCGTGAGCGGATCGAACTTGTGGTCGTGGCACTGCGCGCACGCGAGGCTCAGCCCCAGGAACGCGCGCCCGACGGCGTCCGCGCGGTCGAACATCGCATCCATGCGGAACTGCTCGGGATCGACCCCGCCCTCTTCGTTCAGCATCGACATGCGGAGGAACCCGGTCGCGACGATCTGGTCCTGGGTCGCGTTCGGCAGCAGGTCGCCCGCGATTTGCTCGATCGCGAACCGGTCGAATGGCACGTCGGCGTTGAGCGCGCTGATAACGTAATCGCGGTACGCCCACACCTGGCGCGACTTGTCCTTTTCGTACCCGTCGCTGTCGGCGTACCGGGCGGCGTCGAGCCACCACCGCGCCCACCGCTCGCCGTAGTGCGGCGAGGCGAGCAGCGTCTCCACGAGCCGTTCGTACGCGTCCGGGCGCGGGTCGGCGACGAACGCATCGACCTCTTTCGGTGCCGGCGGTAGCCCCGTCAAATCGAGGTACAGCCGGCGGCACAGGGTGACGCGGTCCGCTTCCGGGGAGGGTTTCAGCTTCTCTTTTTCGAGCCGCGCGAAAACGAAGTTGTCGATTGCGTTCCGCGTCGGGTGCGCGGTTCTCGGCGGTTCGGGGCGAACGGGCGCCTGAAACGCCCAGTGCGGTTTCTCGTCGGCGCCTTCGGCGAGTGGGGGCCGGATGGCCCCCGACACCAACAGCACACCGAGCAGCGCGAACGGGAGAGGGAGCGCGTAGCGGAACATGAGAAAGCTCGTTGTCGGAGCGAGCCCGGGGGCGCACAATGGCGGGACTCGCGGCATTGTACCGGAACACCGCGGGTCGGTTCACGTGGGAAATTCCGATGCGGCCTCTCCTCGCTCTCGCACTCGCGCTCCTGGCCGCACCGCTCGCCCCGGCGGCGGAAAAGCCCAACGTGCTGTTCATCGCGATCGACGATCTGAACGACTGGGTCGGGCCGCTCGGCGGGCACCCGCAGGCGCAAACGCCGAACCTCGATAAACTCGCGGCCCGCGGCACGACCTTCACCAACGCGCACTGTCAGGCGCCGCTGTGCAACCCGTCGCGCACGAGCGTCCTGACCGGGCTGCGGCCCTCGACTACGGGCGTGTACGCGCTGGCCCCGTGGTTCCGCACGTCCGAGAAGCTTAAGGACCGCGCCACGCTGTTCCAGTGGTTCAAGAAGAACGGCTACGCGACCACCAGCACCGGGAAGATCTTCCACGGCGGCTACCCGCCGAAAGCCGATCGACCAACGGAGGTTGATACGTTCGGCCCGGCGGGCGTCATTCAGCCGCGCCCGAAGGTGAAGTTCGTGACCACGCCGGACCCGATCCCGCTGATGGACTGGGGCGCGTACCCGGAGAAGGACGAGGACTGCTTTGACCACGACATCGCGACCTGGGCGGTGCAGCACCTCAAGGGGAAACCGAAAGGCCCGTGGTTCCTCGCGGTCGGGTTCCAGCACCCGCATGTCCCCTGCTACGCGCCCCAAAAGTGGTTCGACCTGTACCCCGCCGACAAACTCGTCACGCCGAAGGTGAAGGCCGACGACCGCGACGACCTCCCGCGGTTCGCTTCGTACCTCCACTGGAAGCTGCCCGAGCCGCGCCTGAAGTGGCTCCAGGAGGCGAAGCAGTGGGAGCCGCTGGTTCGCGCGTACCTCGCGAGCGTCAGCTTCGTTGACGACCAGGTGGGGCGCGTGCTGGGGGCGCTCAAGGAGAGCGGTGCCGAGAAGAACACAATCGTGGTGCTGTGGAGCGATCACGGCTGGCACCTCGGCGAAAAGGGCATCACCGGGAAGAACACGCTCTGGGAGCGCTCCACCCGTGTGCCGCTGATCTTCGCCGGGCCGAACATCGCCCCCGGCGCGAAGTGCGACCGGCCCGCGGAACTGCTCGACCTGTACCCGACGCTCACGGACCTGTGCGGCCTCCCCGCGAACAAACAGAACGAAGGGATCAGCCTCGTTCCGCAGTTGAAGCACGCGCAGGCGCCCCGCGAGCGCCCGGCGATCACCACCCACAACGCCGGGAACCACTCCGTTCGGACCGAGCGGTGGCGCTACATCGTGTACGCCGACGGCAGCGAGGAACTCTACGACCGCGGCGCCGATCCGCACGAGTGGACGAACCTCGCCGGTGAACCGAAGTTCGCCGCGGTGAAGAAGGAGCTGGCGCGCTGGGCGCCCGCAACGAGCGCGGCCCCGCTGCCCGGCAGTCAGCACCGGCTCCTCACGTTCGACAAGGGTGTGCCCGTCTGGGAAGGGAAGCCCATTGGGGCGAACGACCCGTTCCCCGAGAAGTGAACACAGGTTGCTCCCAGGTTCTCACCGGAGATGTTTCATGCCCCGCTGCTGTCTGTCGCTCGCACCCGCGATTGCGCTATTCGCCGCACTGTCGGCGGGTGCGGCCGAACCGCCCGTTCACAAGCTCTGGCCCGTCAAGGCGCCCGGAGAAACCAAGGACATCGGCCCCGAAAAGCTCACGGAACCCAAGAAGGGCCAGGCCGACGTGAAGCGGCTCGGTAACGTGAGTGAGCCGACCGTCACCGTGTACGCGCCGGCGAAGGACAAGGCGAACGGCACCGCAGTTGTGGTCGCCCCCGGCGGCGGGTACTCCATTCTCGCCATCGAGCACGAAGGCACCGACGTGTGCAAGTGGCTCAACGACCTGGGCGTCACGGCGGTGCTGCTCAAGTACCGGGTGCCGAAGCGCACGGCGCAGACGCCCGATAACCTCGCGATGGTGCAGGACGCGCAGCGCGCGATCACGCTGGTTCGCGGGATGAGCAAGGAACTCGGCGTCGATCCGAACCGCGTCGGGATGCTGGGGTTCTCCGCCGGAGGGCACCTCACGGTTTGCACCGCGCTGACCCCGAAGCGGCTCTACGAGAAGGTCGATAAAGCGGATGAGGCGTTCGGGCACGTGCCGAACTTCTGCGTGCTGGTGTACCCCGCGTACCTCACCGACAAGGGCGGCACGCTGAAGCCCGAGTTCGTGGTTACGAAAGATCCGCCGCCGATGTTCTTCGCGCACTCGTCCGACGACCCGGTGACGAGTGAAGGGAGCGCCGCGCTGTACCTCGCGCTGACGAAGCACAAGGTGCCGGCGGAGCTTCACCTCTACGCGACCGGCGGCCACGGGTACGGGATGCGCAAAAGCGCCAACCCGTGCGCGAGCTGGCCGGACCGCGCCGGCGACTGGCTGAAGACCCGCGGGTTGCTCGAGAAGGCGAAGTGACACCTGGAACCGTGCGGGAGTGTGGCCCGCTCGTTTCGCGAGCGGCCCACACTCCCGACACGACCTCGGCCCGTTTCTCGGGCGCTCCCTTCGGCGAACCGGTTAGCTCATCTCGATGAGCCCGGAGCCCACCAGCGCGCGGGTGAACGCCGCAGCCGTCTGACACGCGAACTCGGTCCACACGCTGCTGCGCTCGAACCCGACGATGTCACTCAGCCCGCGTACCGAGAGCACCGGTTTGTTCTTCGCGTGCGCCGCTTCGTACACGCCCCCCAGCTCCATTTCCACGTGCGCCGCCTGACGTGCCGACCGCTTCCACTGCGCCACCAGTTCCGTGTCCTTCACCAGCGTGTTCCCGGCGACGACGCTTTCCACCCGATACCGCGGCCTGTTCGCCGGGGCGCCGGTTGGGAAGTTCGCCCGCAGCGCCTCGCGCACCTTCTGGCGCCACGCTGGCGGCCCGTAAAACAGCGGGCTGGTCAGCTCCTCCGGCACCGTCAGGTTGGGCTTCGGCGCGGAGATCAGCGCTGGGCCGTTCCACTCGCCGAGCCGCGCGCCCACCGTCATTGACGGTAGCGCGGAAAGCAGCTTCGCAACCGCCGGGTGAGCGGGTCCGCCCTTGCCCGCGAACGTGGTGCCCCCGCCTTCCAGCGCGGCCGTTACCGAGAAATCGTGAACCCGGTTCGCCAACAGCACATCGCCCAGAGTGAAATCCTCCGACGGGAACGCCCCGGCGATGCCGACCAGGAGCAACCAACTCGGGTTCGCGTCCGTGAGCATATCGTGCGCGCACTGCAGCGCCGTCACCTGACCTTGCTCCAGGCACCGGGCGATCAGCACCGTTCTCGTTCCGTGCGGGGTGGGAACTCGGGCCAGCAGGTAGATACGGGACGCCGTGTTGAGCACTTCGACCGGCGCGAACCGCCGTTCGACCGCCCGGTACTCTTCCTCTTTCATTGTGATGATGCCGAAATCCACCGACTCCGGGAGCCGTTCCCGCGCGCCGGCGAACCGTTCCGGACCAGGGCCGCGGGCCGACGCGGTGGCGTCTGCCGCGCGCCGGGCCTCGGTATCGACCCGGTCGAGCATCGCCCCCACCTCGATCGGGGCGTCGCTCTCTTCCAGAAGGAACCGGGGGATGCGCGCCTTCGCGTTCTTGACCAGGGCCGCATGCGCGACCACCACCCCCGGCTGACCGGGCACCGGCACCATCTCTTCGGTTTTCAGTTCCTTGATGGTGCGGTGAATGTCGGCGAGGCGTTCGCGGATCAGCGCCAGGGCTTCGCGCCGGGTGGTTTCGGCGCCGTGAACCTGAACGTAGATGAGGCCGTCTTCTACGCTCCCGCGCACGAGGCACCGGTGCCCGTGAACTCGTAGCACGCACCCGTTGCGCCAGTACGTGGCCGCGATCGGGCGCCCGACCTGGGCGACCGGGAACGTGAGGTGCGCGTGCATCTTCACGAGGAACCGGCACACCAAGCCCGGCGGCAGCACGTTGTACCGCACCCGGAAGCTCAGCGCGCCCTCATCGTGTTCCAGAAGCCAACCCACGTCGGGTTCGACCTTGGGGAGCCGTTCGGGGACCAGGAACTGCTGGTCCGGCGAGTCCGGGAAATCGAAGCACAGTTCGAACTTGCACATCAGCCCAATGACGAACGCGCGGGTGCCTTCGGGGAACCGTTGTGGGTCCGGGAGCAATTCGGGCAGGTCCGCCCGGGTGAGCACCCCGCGCGCCTCCTGGAGCTTCGCGCTGGTGATGACGCGGTATACGGCGTCGGTGACCCATTCCGGGTTCAGCACGTTCGTTTCGCCCAACTTGTAGGGGCCGTCCGGGTCGTCGAAGTTGAGCACCACTCCGAGATCGTGGAGGAACCGCAGTAAATGATTCTGCGCGGTCGGGTCGGTCAGTGCGTGCTCGGCGCAGAGCGCTCGGTACTCGGCGAGGGTGATGTAGTTCTTGGTGCCGGACCAGCGTTCGATCTGGCGCTTCACGGCGAAGTACGGTCCGGGCACCGGGTCGAACACATGGGGCAGCGTGTGCACCTGTTCGGTAATGGCCGCTTCGAGGTCGGGAACGTTCTTACCGGAGACGCAGGAGACGTAATGGAAGCCCCGGATGTTGGGATAATCGGTCTGGAGCCGCGATTCGCTCAGCGGTAGGGGAAAGCCGCTCTCGCTCTTGTTGACCACCACGAGCACCGGGGCATCACCGCCGAAGCTGCGAATCACCTTGAGCCAGTAGAACAGGTTGTTCGCGGCTTCGGAGGTGCCCGCATCAAGGACGAGCAGATAGAGGGAACGTTGGGTGAGGAAGAACTGGTGGGTGGCGTGCATGATCTCCTGACCACCGAAGTCCCACACGTTGAGTTGCACCTCGACGGCGGTTCCGCCGCCGGGGGGCGTGACCTTCACCTTCCAGGGTTCGCGAGCGATGCCCTCGGTAGAGGGCTCGCCCGGCTGGCATTTCTCCCCGCGCACCAGGTATCGAACCAGCGAGGTCTTCCCGACGCGCCCCTGCCCGACGAGGAGCAACTTGGCTTCGTTCATGGCCCGGCTGCCGGTGCGCCGAGTGCCGAAGTAGTACGCCAGAATGGCTTTCGGATCGGCCGGTTTCGCGGTGCTGTTGGGGGCATTCACCTCTTGCCAGGTTGGCCCGAGTACTTCTGGGGGAATGCCCAAATGCGTGTTCCCGTGGAGGTACAGCTTGTGGAGTTGTGTGAGTTGTCCCAGGACCTCGGGCACCGACGACAACTGGTTCCCGTGGAGGTACAGCGTGTGGAGTTGTGTGAGTTGTCCC
>DASWYH010000716.1:0-4450 GCA_036405095.1 Gemmata sp.
GGCGGCTCGGGGCGCGACGTGCTGATCGGCGGTCTGGGCGCCGATCAACTGATCGGCGCCAGCGGTGACGACCTCCTGATCGGCGGGGTGTTCCTGGGGGACGCGCCCGAGGAAACGCGGCTGGCGGCCCTTCAATCGGTCGCGAACACGTGGAGCGGCTCGGCGTCTTACACCGACCGGGTGAACGGGCTTGTGGGGTATCTCGCCCCTCTGGTGACCGACGATGGCGTCGCGGACGTGCTGACGGGCTCGTCGAACACCGACTGGTACTTCGCCCGCACCAGCGGCGCGGTCGGTGTGGTCGATGTGCTGAACGGCCGCATCGCACAGGAGGTTGTCACACCAATTGTGGTGTGACGGACGCCCCCGACACCGTCCGCGGCGGACGGTGTCGGGGACACGCAACCGACAGTGAAGGAGTGCCCGTAAACGGTGCGAGCCCGACGTTCATTGTGAACGTCGGGCTCGCACCGTTTACCACCGAAATGTTGGCCGGACCGCGGGGTTCACAACCTTCTCGGTCGGCCACTCGCCGCGCCGGAGCGACGCCACCGCCTCCGCCGCGGACCGCGCCATGTCTTCGAGCGAGCGCGTATCCACGCCCGCGGCGTGGGGCGTGAGGACCACGTTCGGGAGCGCGCGCAGGGGGTTATCGGCTGGCGTCGGTTCCTCCTCGAACACGTCCAGCACGGCGCCCCCGAGCCGCCCGTCGCGCAGCGCGGGTATCAGATCCGCCTCGCACACCAAACCGCCGCGTGAGGTGTTGACCAGAACCGCGCCCGACTTCATTTGGGCGATGGTGCTCGCGCGAATGACGTGCCGCGTTTCCGCCGACAGCGGCAGGTGCAGCGAGAGGAAATCGGACGCGCCCAGCAGGTGCTCGAAGGACACGAGTTCGATCCCGTGTGCGGCGCAGAACGCGGTATCGGGGAACGGGTCGAACGCGAGCACCTTCATCTCGAACGCGCGGGCGCGGGTGGCGACCGCTTTTCCGATGCGGCCCAGCCCGGCCAGCCCGAGCGTTTGACCGCGAAGGGGCAGGCTCATCAGCCGGTTCCACCCGCCCGAACTCAGCGCCGCGTGGCGTGCCGGGATGTGCCGGGTGAACCCGAGCATCAAGGCGAATGCGTGCTCGGCGACCGAGCCCTGGTTCGTGCCGGGGGCGATGGTGACTGCGGCGCCTGCGGCGGTCGCCGCCGCGAGGTCCACCGCGTCGTAACCCACCCCCACGCGGGCGATCACGCGCAACTGCGGGTGCGCGCCGAACACGCGCGGATTGTACGCCTCCGAACCCGCGACGACCGCTTCCACCCCGTCGAGGGCCTCGAGCAGTTCGGACTCGGTCGGCAGGTTCGCTTCGGCCGGGGGCAGCGCAACCACGTCCAGGCCGGCCGCATCGAGCGGCTGCCGGAACCGATCCGCGAACCGGGCCACTTCGCGCGGGACGATCAGCACCTTGGGCATCTGCGCTTCCGAAGGAGAACGGGGGCGCGAACCGGGCGCCCATCGCCCTTCGTTGTAGCGAAGGAGGGCGCGAAGGCCGCAGCCAACCCGCGGCTACGGTTTCTTCGGGGCGGGTCCGCCCTTGACCAACTCCCCTCGCGTGTTGTAAATAATCTCATTATCTTTCAATAAATCACCTGGCAGAAACACGTGCGTGTGCATGAGGCAACAGTCTTCGCGAGAACGGATCACACAGAGCTGAACGGTAACCGTTCCGATTCGGCGCGTGGCCCCGGCCCCATTCTTCGTTACCAAGTCGAGGAAATCAATTTTCGATATAAAATAATTGTATTCGTATTCTTTAGTCTTGAGTGGCTTCGGCATCGACCACTTGACGATCCCCACGGGATACCCTTCTTTCGCGAACCTCTCACCTCCGGCCTCGTGGCGAACGACATCGTGCACAAATATCCTCGTGTCTTTCAAGCTGTTCTCGATGTACGCGTCGACAGCTTTTCGTTCTGTTTCGGGTTCGGATTTGAGGAGAACTGAGGCGCGTGTAGCGCGGAACCACTCCGCCGGCACGAACGGCCCGACGAAAAGAGGGGTGTCACCCTCGGCCGGCGCGGCGGCGACCGGCGCGCTGAGCGAGGGAGCGCCCAGAAGAACCGAACACGACGCACCAGTAACAACCGAGGTCAACACATCGCGGCGGCTTGTTTCCGACATCGCGGCGCTCCGTTTGGGGAGACTCAAAAGTGGCGAGCCCCCGCTCGCTACCGGTGCTGAAGTATTGCCGATCCGCAAACCGAAAACAATCTCCCGCGCCGTTAGGGCCGCGCCTGCGGCTCCGCAACGGCCCCGTGCGTGAGTGCCTCTTCCGCCGCGCGGTGCCGACTCGCAATGTAGGGCTGGGGAAACAGCCCGGCGGCGAGGATGAGCGCGGCAAGCGCGAGGACCGCGACCCGTTCCCGTGCGGTGATCCCCACGGCCACGGCCGGCGCGTACCGCGCACCGGTAAAGAGCGCGAAGTACGCGCGCAGCACCGCCACCCCGTTCAGGGCCGCCGCGCCGACCACCGCGAGCCCCACGAACAGGTTCGCGCCCACCGCACCGTCAACCAGCAGTTCGGCCGCGATGAACCCGGACATGCCCGGGAACCCCACGCTCGCCAGGCCGGTCAACAGGAAGCACACCGCCAGCGCGGGTGACGACGCGTACAGCCCGCGGAACCCGGACAGCGACAGCCGGCCGAACCGCGCCTCCAGTGCGCGCAAGGTCAGCCCGAACCCGCCCAGAGAGACGATCACCGACCCCCAGAGCGCCAGCGCGCCGGTGAGGCTGATCGGCGTGTGCAGCTCCAGCCCCACCAGAACGAGCGACGCGTGACTGAGGAACAGGAACGCGAAGAACCGGCGCGCGTCGGCCTGCACCACCGCCATCCCCGCGGCGTAAACGGCGGTCGCCAGCGACACCAGCCCGACCGCGTGCAGCACCCACTCCGGCGGCCCGAGCGGCAGCACCAGGCGGAGCGCCGCGTACATCCCCGCGATCGGCGCCACCATCAGGAGCGCGCTGCCGAACGAGCAGCTCTCAAACAGGTCCGCGACCCACACGTGAACCGGGCACGTCCCGCTCCGCACCAGCACCGCCCCCATCAGGAGCACCGACGCGAGCCCCGGGGCGGCCAGTTCCCGCGCCGCCGATCCGGAGACGAGCAGCCCCGCGAACAGGGCCATGTGGGCGGCGTACACCCGCGTGGGGCGCGCGCGCCTGCGCAACTCGAAATACGGCGGGACAGCCGAGAGGAGCAGCAGCGCGCTCACGTCCCAGGGCTCCCGGCACGCGAACGCCGCGACCCGGACCGCCGCGCCGGCGAGGAGCCACGCGAACGAGAACCGCGCCATCTTCGCCCGCGCGGTCGCCAGTACGGTGAGGAAGTGCAACAGCGCCACCAGCGGCACCAGCGGCGCGCTCAGGGCGTCGAGCGCGAACACCGGGCGCCCGAACAGCTCCGGGAGCACGGCACCGGGACCGCCCCCGTCGGGGACGGCGCCCGAGACGAACCCGGCCCACGCGGCGACCGCGCTCGCGAGCCCCGTGCCCATGAACCCGAGGCACCACCGGGACGCGACCGGCGCGTTCCGGGCGCGGGCGAGGCACAGCGAGCCGACCAGGGGCACCGCGACCGCGAGTTCTAGCCACGGGACGGACCCGAACGTCATGAGCGGTGCTCCACAGCTTCGGGCGCGGGCGGAACCGGAACCGCGGGCGGCGCGGCCGGTGCGCGCGATCCGTTCAGAAACGCGGCCCACTGCCGCTCCCATTTGTCGAACTGCCTGAACAGCACCACAAACGGGCGCACCACATAATCGGCCAGCACCGCGTCGAGGTAGCCGCGTTCGAGAGCGAACCGGTACAGCCACGCGCGCCACCGCCCCGGCCCCACCGGGAGCGGCCCCGACTGCTGCGGGAGCCGGTCGCCGAGCGCGTTCTCCAGCTCGCGGTAGTCGCGGAGCAGCGACGGGGCGCGCACGAACTGGAGCGTCCGCAGGCACGCGTGGCCCAGCAGGTGCGCGAGCGCCACGTACCACAGGAACGGCACCCAGTGGCCCGCGCCGATCTCCGCGACGATGATCCCCACCTGCACCAGCGCCGCGAACGACAGCGCGCTCTTGATGTCGGTCTGCACGGCCCCCGTGATGTGCGCATAGAGCGCCGTGAGCAGGCCCATCGCGACGGTCGCGAGCGCGAGCCCCTGGGACGCCGCGATCAGCGGGCTGAGCCGCAACAGCAGGAACGCCCCGAGGTGAACGGACAGCGCGCCGTAGAACACCGCGCTGCTCGGGGTCGGCCCCTCCATCGCCCGCGGCAGCCACCCGGAGAACGGCACCAGGGCCGACTTCCCCATCGCCGCCAGCACCAGCAGGCCCCCGACGACGAAGGCGTCACCCGACGAGACCAGCGAGTGCTCGTGCGGCCAGGTCCCCGACCCGAGCAGGACGTC
>DASWYH010000717.1:0-7591 GCA_036405095.1 Gemmata sp.
CCAAAGGCACCCGTTTCGGCCCGGGGCACGTGCCCCGGGCCGAAACGGGTGCCTTTGGTGGTTCCGTGCGTTCTTCCGGCGGTCCAAGCCGATCACTTCTTCACGTTTGCCTTTTCGGCCTCTTCCGCGCTGAGCAGGCCGTCCTTGTCGGTGTCCAACGTGTCGAACACATCGGCCGGGCCGGTGAACTCGCGCCGGGACACGTCCCCGTCACCATTGCGGTCCATCGCGCGAAACCACGTCGGGCCGCGCCGCGCGTCGAGCGCCAGCGCCTGCGGATAGCCCCGGCTCACCGCGATCAGTACCACGTGCGGCAACTTCTTCGGGTCGAACGCGCCGGCCGTGACGCAATCGGCTTCCTTGATGCGCTGCCACCCGTGACGGAGTTCGCGCACCGACAGCGCGCCGTCGTGGTTCGTGTCGAGCAGCTCGAACACCCCGGCGCCGTCGAGCACGGTGAGCAGCACCTGCCCGCGCGCGATTTGTACCTGGAGGTCGAACCACGCATCGAGTTCCTTGCGTTCGAGCGTGCCGTCGCCGTTGCGGTCGGCGATCGGAACGAGCCACGCCAGGTTGCTCCCGCGCCGGCCGTTGCCTTTGGCTTCGGTGGGCTCCGGGGGCGCGTCGAGTTGGCCGATGAGCTGCTTCCGGGCGGAACTCAGCGCCTCGTTCACGGTGCCGCCGGCGACCCACCCGTCCACACGCACCCGACTGCCGGCGAACGCGAATCGCCCGGCGGCGCCCGGCTTGTCGGAGAGCTTGACGACCCAGCGCGCGTCGGGCTCTTGTTTGCGCCAGTTCGGCAGCTCGGCGCCCTTGAAGCGGGGGTTCCGTTTTGCAACCTCCGTGGCCCAGTACACGTCCTTCGGGTCAGCCGGGAGCACCACGAGCGGGAGTTTCGCCAGCACATCGGGTGGCACCACATCGGCCGCGGGCGGGGCGAGCAGCACGGTTCCGGCCGCGCCCGGGTACACCGTTTTCGGTACGAGTTCGCCCGCGCCGACGAGTTCGTCGTCGTTCTTGTCGAGCTTCTTCAACACGTCGGCCGCGGCCGTCCACTCCTTTTCGCTCACCTTGCCGTCGCCGTCGGTGTCGAGGTTCTTGAGCAGCGCGGCGGTCAGTTCCGCGCTCGCGGGCAACCGGCCGGCGCCGATCGGCACCCGACCCAAACCGGCCGCGCGATAGTGCGCGGCGAGTTCGTCCGCGGTGACCTTCCCGTCGCCGTTGCGGTCCAGGTCCGCGAACGCCGGGGCCGCACCGGTCGGCGGCGCGAATCCGTTGCCCATCGCCTGTCTGAGCGAACGGGCGGAAGGCAGCAAGGCCGCTTCTTTCGCATCCAGCGCGCCGTCGCCGTTGCGGTCGAAGTATGCGAAGAGTTTGGCGAACGTCTCGTCCCAAATGGTGGCGACGTTGACCCCATCGACCTCGACCCGGAGTTCGACGCGCGCAAGTTTGTCTTCGCCCAGAAGGGCGAGCTCCACGGGCGCCGTGCCGCCCTTCGTCGGCGCAGGTTCCGCAGCGAGACACAGGCCGACCGCCACGAGCGCGAAGCCGGCGAGCACGAATCGGGTCACAGCAGCTCCTTGATCGGCTTGCCACTCGGATCGGCGAGCCGGATCGGCCGGCTCACGTTCGACATGTTCTGCTTCATCGGGTCGAGCCCGATGGCCTTCACCACGGTGGCGATCAGGTCCGGCGTGCGGGTCGGGGCGCTCTCGACCTGTGTGCCATCCGCACTGGTCTTGCCGACCACCTGACCGCCCTTGATGCCAGCGCCGGCGAGCACCGCGGCCCACGAGGCGGGCCAGTGGTCGCGCCCGTTCTGGCCGTTGATCTTCGGCGTGCGGCCGAACTCGCCCATGCACACCACCAGCGTCGAATCGAGCAGCCCGCGGTCCTTCAGGTCGGCGAGCAGCGCCGCGAACGCGGTGTCGAGCGTGCCGGAGAGCGCTTTCACGCGCTCGAAGTTGTTGTTGTGCGTGTCCCAGCCGTCGAGCGTGACCTCGACGAACGCGACGCCGCGCTCGACCAGCCGCCGGGCGAGCAAGCAGCCCTGCGCGAACGTGCCCCGCCCGTAGGCCTCGCGGGACGCGGGCTTCTCGTCTTCGAGCCGGAACGCGGCGGCGGCTTCCGGGCGCATCAGCCGCACCGCGCGATCGGTCGCGGCCTTCATGGTCTCCGCAACGGGGTGCCCCTTACCGGGCGCGAAGTCCTGCTCCAGCCCGGAGAGCAGGTCGAGGCGCTTCGTGTGGGCCTCGGTGCTCACGCCCTCCGGGCGCTCCAGGTCGGGCACCTTGAGATCGGCCGCCGCCGCGCCGCGGTCGCCGCGGTCGCCGCCCACCACGAGCGGGCCGAACCGCGGCCCCAGGAACCCGCCGCCGATGCCCCCGGCGCGCCCGCCGATGCTCACGAACCCCGGCAGATCGGCCTTCGGGTCGTCGAACTCGTGCGCCACCAGCGCCCCGAGTGCCGGGAACTGGATCGCGCCGGTCGGCGTGTACCCGGTCAGGCCCACGATGCGGGCGCGCTGGTGGTCGCCCTCGCGGGTCGCCATCGAGCGGATGAGCGCCAGCTCCTTGCCGCGCTTCGCGAGGTTCGGCAGGTGCTCGCTGATCTTCATGCCGGGAGCGGCTTCGATCTCCTTGAACGGCCCGCCGGTCGCACTTCCCGGCTTCAAATCCCAGAGGTCGATCGTAGCCGGGCCGCCGTTCATCCACAGGAGGATGACGGACTTGTGCCGCTTCGGGTCGTCGGTGGCACCGGCCGCGAGTGCTTGCAGCCAGCCGGACTGGGACACGCCAACGGCCCCGGCGGCCGACAGGCGCAAGCAGTCGCGGCGCGACAAGCCCGCGTGGAGCGCGGAACCCGAAACGTGAAATGAAAACATGAAAACCTCCTGTTGCGGAACCGGGAGGCGGTTTGTGGCTTTTCGCGCCGCGTTCCGCGTCCCACGTTCCGCGTTTCAATCAGTGGTTGGTGTTGAATTCGGTGCTGTTGACGAGCGCCCAGAACACATCGCCGAGCGCCCGTTCGCGGTCGGATTCGGTGGCCCCTTCGACGTAACCGGTCGTCGCCTTCTGCTCCTTTGCGGTCGGCTTGCGCCCGAGAACCGCGAAGAACAGCGTTTCGACCTTGCCCTTCGTGTCGAGGAACGGGGCACTCGCCACCCCGCCCAGTGTCGGGTTCTTGGTGGGATCGGTCAGGTCCGTCGTGAGCCGCCCGTTCATCATCGAGAGCGCTTGCGTGATGGACCGCTCGGCGCTCACCGTGCGCTCGACGTGGAACTGCGCGGCGAACCGCTTGCGCCCTTCGAGCCCCAGCCCGCGGCCGGTGTCGGCGCGCTCCGCGGGCAACCCCGCCGCGGTGCGGAGGCTGTCGTAGAGCTGCTCGCCGGTGAGCCCGCGCACGGGCATCCGTGCGAACAGCCGCGGGTCGGAGGGGCTGTCTTCGCTCGTCAGCGCGGAGAGCTGGTACGCCTTCGTCAGCACAAGGGCGCGGGTGATGTACTTCAGGTCGAAACCGCTCGCGGCGAACGCGTCGCCGAGTTCTTTGAGCAGGTCCGCGTGGTAGCCGGTGTTGCCGCTGTCGCCGCTGAGGTCGTCGAGCGGCTCCACCAGCGCGGTGCCGTACATGTTGGCCCAGAGCCGGTTGACCGCGTTCCGGGCGAAGTACGGGTTGTCCTTCGCGGTCAGCCAGCCCGCGAGCAACTGGCGCCCGGTGTCGGACGCCAGCATCTCGGGCCACTTCGGCGCGGTGCCGTCGAGGAGTTCCGGCGCGAGCGCCTTCTTGGTGTTCGGGATGGTGAGTTCCGGCGGCGCGGCTTTCCCGCTCTTGTCCTTCGTCGGCGGGGCGAAGAACGCGGCGGTCTGCCAGAACTGGTCCCGGGTCCAGCGCGCGAACGGGTGGTTGTGGCACTGGGCGCAGTCCAGGTTCACGCCCAGAAACGAGCGCGTCGCGTTGGCGGCGAGGTTCTCGGGCTTGCTCTCGCTCGCGGCGAAGAACCCGACCGGGCTGACCGCACCCCGGCGGGCCGTCGCGGATTCGGGGAGCGTGAGCAGCTCGCGCACCATGCGGTCGTACGGGGCGTTCTCCTGGACCCGCGCCGCGACCCACGCTTCGAAATCGTCCGCGAGCCGGGCGAACTCCGGCGTGTCGGCTTGCGGCATCCAGGTGCGGCGCCAGAACGTCGCCATGTGGCGCGTGTGCCCGCCGGACTCGATCAGGCGGGTGACGAGCTTCGCGCGCTTGTCCGGGGCGGGGTCCGCGAGGAAATCGCGGACCTCCGCCGCCGTGGGGATGTGGCCGCTCAGGTCGAGCGACGCGCGGCGCAAAAAGGTCGCGTCGTCCACGACCGGCGCGGGCTTCACCCCGGCCTTCCGCCACTCGGCCCCGAGTCGGGTGTCGATGAGGGCGGCTAGTTCCGCGGGCGCGGGCGGCTCCGCGGCGCGCGCGACCGGGGTGTACGCGACCGCAACGAGCAGGAGCAGCATTCGGTGGTATCGCATCGGCGTTCGGGTCTCCCTTCGCGGTGGTGTTGGCGCTCAGAAGTCGGTCGGGTCGATCAGGTGCCCGTCGTCGCGGAGGGTGAGGTACGCGAACGTGAGCGGGTCGAGCTTCGTGCCGACGAACCGGACCGACCCGTCGCACATCAGCACGTTCGCGCCGGCCGCGTGGAACCCGTAGATGCCGAACGAGTTGTTACAGT
Organism: Gemmata sp.; assembly: GCA_036405095.1. GTDB lineage: Bacteria > Planctomycetota > Planctomycetia > Gemmatales > Gemmataceae > Gemmata. The sequence goes on from DASWYH010000717.1 coordinate 4,706, forward strand.
TCACGGTGCAGTCGGTGGCGTCGCCCTTACCGGGGGTCTCGCCGGTCTCGGCGGACGCGGGGCCGAACGCGATTGAGCCCCACCCGGCCCACGACCCGCGGGCGTTCGGGCTCATGCCGAACATGTCGTTGCCGTCCTTCTTTTTGCCGTTGCGCCACACGTTGGGGCGCCCCGCCTGCTCGATCAGCAGGAGCGTGCAGGAGGTGCCGTCGGTGATCTTCGTGAGCGGGGTGAGGTCGTTGTCGCCCATCGGCTGGCGCTGGTTGCCGATCATGGCGTCGGTGGTGTTCGCGTTGAGCCCGTACCCGCTCCGCGTCATCAGCACCCCGTTGGACGAAATGTAGTCGCACGCCGCGGCCTTGACGGTGAACACGGTGTCCTTGTCGGCGGTCTCGGACTTGGTGGACGCCTGCGACTCGATCCCGACGACGCGGGCCGCCGGGGACGCGGGGCACTGAAAGGCTTTCACGTGCGTTTCGACCGCGGCCTTGTTCGCCGGGTCGAAGAAGTCGCGCTTGAGGTCGTACTTTTTGGCAACCGCCTCTTCGCCGATATACGGAAGAACCTGTGGTCCCCACCCGCCGTACGGGGCGCCGTTGTTGAACCCGCTGCGCCGGGGCGGCAGGCCGCCTTTGGTTTTCTCGAACTCGGCGAACCCCTGGCCGAGTTTGCGGAGGTTGTCCTGACACTGTGTGCGTGCCGCGTCGGCGCGCGCCGCTTGCACGCGCGGCACCAGGAGGCCCGCGCCCAGTAAAAACAGCCCCACCCCCACGGTGAGTTCGATTCGGGTCGGTCCGGTTCGCATGGTATCCCCGTCACTTAGAAATCGTTGAGAACTTCGCCGCCGTTGACGGTAATGATCCCGAAGAGGATGTTCGGGTCCAACCCCTGGCGCAAGAACCGGACGCTCCCGTCGCAGAACACCGCGGGCGCTCCGCCGCTGTGGAACGCGTACACGCCCTGGCTGTTGTTGCAGTTGATCGTACACGGCCCGCCGGGGCCGTCGGCGGTGATGCCGTCCGAGCCGAACTGCTGGAACCGTGACACCTGGTACGCGGCCCACGGCCCCCACTGGTTGTAAGCCGACTGCCCGGTGTTGCTGGCCTGCTTGACCCCGAGGATGTAGAAGTCCGGGCGCCCGGCCTGCTCGGTCACCAGCAGGGTGTTCGAGGTGCCGTCGGTGATATCGGTGATGCGGCGGTTCGACCCGTCGTTCATCGCGGTGCAGGTGTTGTTGCCGCTCAGCGACGCGTTCCCGTACAGGTTCGACTGGAAGCTGTTCGGCCCGAAGTAGTCGCCGGCCGCGCCGACCGAGGTGACCCCGGAGTAGTTGACGGGGATCGTGCGCGGGTTGTTGGGCACGGACGGGCAGGTGAAGATCTTCAGCGGAACGATGATGTTGTCCGCGTTCTCGGGCGCGTAAAAATCCTTGTCGAGGCGGTAGTTGCCGCTGAGCGCGGCTTGTTCGACGAAGGTTAAAATCGCCGGCCCCCAGCCGCGCCGCTGGCCGGCCGTCAGGTTCCGGCGCGGGGGCAACCCGCCGTTCGCGGATTCGTAGTTGTGCATCGCCAGCCCGATTTGCTTGAGGTTGTTCTGGCAGCTCAATCGCGCCGCGGCCTCGCGCACCTTCTGAACGGCGGGTAGGAGCAACCCGATGAGGATGGCAATAATCGCGATCACGACGAGTAACTCGATCAGCGTGAACGCCGCCCGGCGGTTGTGTTGGCTCATAAAGGACTCCGCGCCCCTGCGCTCGGGAAGATCGATCTTGGAGTTGCGTTGCGGGACGACCGGGTCGCCGTTGCGGAGCAGACTCGCAGGAGTTAGTGAACTCGCTCAGAAGCGAAAGGCATACCGAACGAGTATCACGCTTGTGGGGCGCTGCGCACGGCGATTTTCGTGGCCCGGCGGCGCCGAAGGCGCCTCAACTGGTCACCCCGTGACCAGCGCCGGCCGCCGCATGACCATTGCCCCGGTTCGCGCGAACCCGAAAGTCAGTCGAGCCGAAACGGTGCAAGCGAGTTGTCGCCTTCTTTGACCGTGATCTTGAACCGGGGCTTGGCCGGGTTGCTGTACTTGCCTTTCCAGCGATCGACCGGCGTTCCGCCCTCTTGCGGGTCCCACGGCTCCGGGTAAGTAAACGTCACCGCGTACTCCCCGACCGGCGCCCCGTCGTGACCGGAGACAAGCGTAAAGGTTCCGTCCGCGCCCGTCGTGCCCGTTGGCGTGAACTTGACCGACCCCATGTCGAATAACGGATGGAACACGACAACGATCCCCTCAAGAGGCTTGCCCCAGTAAAAGACTTTTCCGTGAACCGGAACCAGCGGCGGCAGGGCCGACGTGGGAGACGAAGAACCGCAACCGACGAGCCCGCACACAGCCCCAACCAAAACGACGGTCCCAGGGACGCGCATCACAAACCTCATTGGAAACGAACCGTAGTTGGCACCCCTCATTCGGTGACGGGAACCTCTCCGTCGTCTTTCACGAGCCACTGGGCGAGGAGCCGCCCGTTCAGGTTGGTGGTCGCGAATCGAACGGAGCCGTCGCCCATCAGGAACGCGCTCCCGGCGGTGTGGAAGGAGTAAACCCCCTGCTGGTTGCTGCAATTCAGGATGCAGGTGAGGAGCGACGCGCTGTTCGCCGTTGACAACGAGGTCTGGTCCAGCCGGCCGGTCGTGGTGTTGAAGTGGTTGGGGTTGTACGTGTAGATCGCGATCGAGCCGTAGCCGGCCCAGGTGCCCCGGCTGTTGGCGTTGGTCGATTCGTCGCCGATTTTCTTACCGAGTTCCCAAATCTGCGAGCGCCCCGCCTGCTCAAAGACGAGGACATTATTCGATGTCCCATCGGTGTGTTCGCTGATGGGCACGTAGCGGTCGTCAT
>DASWYH010000718.1:0-6109 GCA_036405095.1 Gemmata sp.
TCGTGGATGTTCACCTCCACCAAGTCCCCGGCCGCGTGCAGGAGTTTCCGGCAGTCCTCGCTCAGGTGACGCAAGTGAAGCACCTTCCCGTGCTTCCGATACGCCTCCGCCGCCGCCTGGATGGCCTCGATGCCCGAGTGGTCGAACACCCGGCTGTCGGCGAAGTCGATGATCACCTCCTGCGGGTCGTTCGCGGGGTCGAACAGGGACCGGAACCGGTTGGTGCTGCCGAAGAACAGTGCCCCGTGCAGGTCGTACTCCCGCACCCCGCCCGGCAGGTCCTTCACCTCCACCTGGATCTTCTTGGCCGACTCCCACGCGAACACCAGAGCCGACACCACCACCCCGATCAGCACCGCTACCGCCAGGTCGGCCAATAGCGTCACCACGGTGACGATGACGATCACCAGCGCGTCCGACCGCGGCACCCGCCGCATCACGCGGAAGGTGGACCACTCGAACGTCCCGATCACCACCATGAACATGACCCCGACCAGGGCGGCCACGGGGATCCGTTCAATCACCGCCGACCCGAACAGCACGAACCCGAGCAGGAAAAGCGCGGCCGTGACGCCCGACAGCCGGTGCCGGGCGCCGGACCCGATGTTGATCATGCTCTGGCCGATCATCGCGCACCCGCCCATCGTCCCGAACAGGCCGGACAGCACGTTGGCCGCCCCTTGCGCGACGCACTCCTTGTTCGGCCGCCCGCGCGTGCCGGTCATCTCGTCGATCAGGTTCAGGGTCATGAGCGACTCGATCAGCCCGACCCCGGCCAGCACCGCGCTGTACGGGAAGATGACCCGAAGCGCCTCCACATCCCACGGAATCGACGGCACGCCCGGCAGCGGCAGGCTCCCGCCGATTTTCGCGATGTCCCCGACGGTGCGGGTGTCCAGCCCGAGGGCCCACGCGGCGAGGGTAGCGCCTGCGATCCCGATGAGCCCGGCCGGGACCGCCTTGGTGAGCTTGGGCAACAGGTACATGACCGACATGACGATGCCGACCACGCCGAGCATGGACAAGAGCGGCGGGCCGGTCAGCCAGTGCGCGGCCCCGTCCGGCCCGCGGACCTTGAACTGCTCGAGCTGGGCCAACCCGATCACCAGGGCCAGCCCGTTGACGAACCCGATGGTGACCGGGAGCGGGATCAGGTGGACGAACTTGCCCCACCGCAGGACGCCGAACGCGACCTGGAGCAGGCCCGCCAGGAGGACGGCAGCGAACAGGTACTGGACGCCGTGACTCACCACGAGCGCGGTCATGACCACGGCCATCGCGCCGGTGGCGCCGGAGATCATCCCGGGCCGGCCGCCGAACAGCGAGGTGATCAGCCCGACGATGACGGCGGCGAACAGGCCGACGAGCGGATCGACCTTGGCGACGAACGCGAACGCGATGGCCTCCGGGACCAGGGCAAGGGCGACGGTGAGGCCGGTAAGCACTTCGAGCTGGGCGTTGGGCACCCAGCGGTTGAGTCGGGAAAACACGCACGGGCTCCAGACGAAGGAAGCGGCCGACGGGGGACCCGTCGGGGAACGAGTGATCGAGCCGGGCGGGATGACCGCTCGCGGCGAATCGGTGGGAACGGGATTGCCTGCGGAAACACAACCGCGAGGCGGGTTCAGCCGCGGGAGGTCACTCGCGAATCAGCCGGGATGGGAGAAGTGCCTACGGCGGAGAGATGGCGCAGGACGACACCGACACGGGCAGGCCGAAAGCGGGGGGTGAGTGGAGGGAATTCGACGGAGTACTCATCACCCGGTCAAGGTATGGCGGCATCGGTCGCGGACAAGGGGGCGTCAGGTGGCCATGCGGCTACGGACGTAACCCGTTGACCGAATCGCGGATCTGCGTTACGCATGGGGGATGACGACCCGCCGTGATCCCAACTCCGAACCGACACGCGCGGCATAACCGGCCAGTCCGAGCCGGTTGTTGTGGCGCAATGCCTGGAGTGGCTCGCTCAGCTCCGGATCTACGCCTGGCGCAATAATACCGGGTCGTGCAAAACGCGGCAGGGGCACTTCATCCGCTACGGACAGGTGGGTAGCTCCGACGTCCTCGGCATCCTTCCCGGCGGCAGGTTCCTCGCCTTCGAGTGCAAAACGGCGACGGGCAACCAGCGAGCTACCAGAGAGTGACGACCGACACGTCCTTGCAGAAGGCGTTGGTCCAGATCGGCCAGGCCCGGTCCGGCAAGGGGACGACCCAGCGGGTGTTGCAAGGGTTGATCGGGGCCGGGAACTGGCCGTAGATACTCGTGAGCCCGAACCCGAGAGGACACGATGAGCACCGACTACTACCGCAACAAGCTGGACCGACTGGAACAGTCCGCCGCCGTGGCCATGTTGAGCGTGCAGGCCGCCGAACGCCGGGACGCCGAAGACCAGTACCGCCGCACCGCCGGGACGCCGAAGCAAGTGTTCTGGGGCGACGTGCTCCGCAGGATGGACCACGGATACCGTCTGCATGACGCCTGTGAGGGGGCGAAGCGGGACTGGCCCGGCCCGGTGGTCGTCCACGACGTGACCTTGTTCCGGAGTTGACCACGAGGAGACCGACGAGCTACGGCCCGTGCGGGAGGAGCACAACGGGCCGCTGAAGGTGGTCACCATCTACGGGGCGCCGACCGCCGCTCGTGACCTGGACGTGTGGTAGATCGGGTAAGGCGTGCGTCAGGACTTGCTCAACAACAGATCGATTACCCAGCAGCCCCGAACGTGTGGCCCGTCGCCCCGGCAGTGGTTCAAAACGTCGTCGTTGTTGCACCCAGCGTCTTGAAGGGCGTCGGCCAGAATGGGCATCCGGTCGAACGCTTTTTCGTCGTAGATGCCCGCGGCGAGGGCGACAACATTGGACGTGAGCCAAGATGGGGGGATGGTTACCGGGCGGAAGGGAAGCAGGCTGAAGACATCTTTCGTCAGAGAGCAGATGGAGGGATTGCATTCTGGTGAGATTGGCATCCGGAACTCGTCAGCGTCGGGAACGATCCAACCGGTGATCTCGCGTGCTGGTTGAGGCAAACCCTCGAAGCACTGGGTTAACCGGTAGTAGTACACCGAAGCGGGAGTGAACCCCGGATTAGCCTCATTACCTAACATCTCTCCTTCGGCTTCATAGCGGGCGGCGAAGGTAGCAAAGGCAGCGGACGCCAAAACAGCCTCTAACCCCGGAGTATCCGCCGCTTGCTCTACGATCTCAACGGACTCGTGTAGCGAGAGGGTAATGAGTTCCTGTGTCTGGATCACATCTCCATTAGAACTTAACTCGTACTTCCACGTCTTCTGGCTGAACCACGGACGGTTTGCGACGAGTTCCCACATCGTCTCACCGCCCAATCCGAACGGTACCGAACGGACGATGCCACAGTTCAGAAGCCTTAACTTGCGGGTACTCATCCTTCCCCGCAAGAACTCCAGCATAGGTGTCGGGTCGGTCGCCGCCTCCCATTCCGCTTCTGTCATCGTCGGCCCTTGTGACAGATACCGCTGTGGAAACGAAGACGGACCGGAAGGCTTTCACCCCCGGTCCGTACCATTTTGCCCCACAGTCTGGCTCGTGATTTGCCCCACGGGATTGCCCCATTGAGGCGTAATCCTAAGTCATTTCCCACTCGTCACTTGGAGTGGGCGATACAGGATTTGAACCTGTGACTTCGTCCGTGTGAAAAGCCGCCCGCTGTCTCGATTCGATCGCTTCAACCGCCTGAAATTCGAGGCGATAGTGGGAGTTTACACACCTCGCGAGAGCGTTGCAAGGCGTTGCGAAACGGAGTGAGGAATTGCCTGTTTTCTCCGTAGCTCGGCCTCGTGACCATTTCACCCTTCCGGAGTAACGTCCGACCTGTTTGGGCCACCGCTTGCACGTGGGGATCCTGTCAGGTGACAGCCCGTTCGCTAACAGTTGCCGGGATCATTTGAACGGACATCGTGACCGACCCACCATCCTTGCGGCAGACGAATACGAGCTATCACTTTTGGAGCCACCGCAGTCGCTCGCGACCTTCTGTGAGTGGCGCCATCTACCTGAGCAGCATCATCAAGTTCGACGAGAAGCTCTCGGAGGACCCAGTACAGGGCGTTCTCGATCAGGTAGCGCCGGACCTCGTCGCTCTTCGGGCCATCGACGTTGATCGCGTCGCCCCACGGGGTCTTGTACCGGTCGGTGAAGTAGTGCCCGAACTCTTGCAGGTAGCCGCCCTCCGGCCCGAAGTGGTTGTCCACGACGTCCATGATCACCGCCAGCCCGTGTGCGTGGCACTCGTCCACCAGGCGCTTCAGCCCCTTCGGGCCGCCATAAGAGTTCTGCGGGGCGAACGGGTACACCCCGTCGTAACCCCACCCGCGACGTCCCGGGAACTGTGCGATCGGCATCAGCTCGACCGCGGTGACGCCGAGTTCGACCAGCTCGTCGAGATGCGCGATCGCCGCGTCGAACGTGCCCTCCGGAGTAAACGTGCCGACGTGGAGCTCGTAGATGACGTACTTGTCGAGCGGCACCCGTGCCAGTGGGAGTCGGTCCACGGGAACGTCGGGTCGACGACCGCCGGCGGCTCGTGCACGGTGGTCGGCTGGAGCCGGCTGGCCGGGTCGGGGCGCTCCACGTCCCCGTCGAGCCGGTACAGGTACCGGGTGCCCGGTTCGACGTCGTCGAGGGTGACCCCGAAGTAACCCATCTCCATCGGCCGCATGGGTGCGACGCGATCCGTCGGGGCGGTGATGTGCAGGCCCACCCGCTCCCGCTTGGACGCCCACACGCGGAACCGGCACTTGCCGTCCCCGAGGTGCACCGCCCCCAGCCGGGGCTTCCAGAAACTTCGCATGGTCAACACCTTCCTCCACTCAGTCAGCGCCCGTGGCGGTCCCGGGCGTACATACTGGGTCAGCACGCGGGCAGCACCTTCTCGGCGAACCTGTCAATGAACCGGTCCGGGTCGCGGCCGACGAAGTGCAGGTAGACGGCCTCGAACCCGGCCGCGAAGTCGCCCTTGATCCACTCGATGTGCCGGGCGAGGTCGGACGACACCCGGAGTTTGCCGCGCAGGTCGTCGATCCGCACCTTCTTGGCCTCGGCGGCGATGAGATCGGGCGTCGGCGCGTCCTGGAGGAAGTCCTGCCCGAGGCCCGCGACCGGCCACCGGGCGTGCGCGTCCCGCCACGCCTCCTCTTCGCCCGGCGCGTACCCGACGGCCGCCTGGAGGGCCATCGGCTTGCCCGCCCCGCCCCCTCGGCGAAACGCCTCGACCACCTCGCGCAGCCCGTCCGGGTCGTGCCCTACGGTGAGGAGCCCGTCGGCCCAGCTCCCGACCCACTCGGCGGTTCCCGCGGTGATGGCCGCGCCGAACAACAGCGGGGCACGAACCGGACGGGTGTAGAGCTTTGCCTCCTTGAGGGTAACCAGCCCGTTGTGGGTGACCGTCTCCCCGTCCCACAGCGCGCGGATGACGTCGACCGCCTCCCGGAGGCGCGCCCGCCGCTCGACCTTCCCGGGCCAGGCCTCTCCAATGACCGACTCGTTCAGTGCCTGCCCGGTGCCGACTGCCAACCAGTACCGGCCTGGAAACATTTCGGCCAAGGTCGCCGACGCTTGCGCCACCACCGCCGGGTGGTACCGACCGATCGGGCAGCATACGCTTCCGAACGGGAGCGAGGTGGACTGGAGCGCGGCCCCGAGCCAGGAGAAGGCGAACCCGCTCTGTCCCTGTTGAGGAGCCCACGGGTGGAAGTGATCGGAGCACATGCCGGCCTTGAACCCGGCCGCCTCGGCACGCCGAGCGAGGCGCAACAACTCGCCGGGCGGAAACAGCTCGTGCGATCCGTGCCAGCCGACTATCTTCATAGCGACCCCAGAACGTGCCGGTTTTGTGTCCGAGAAAGTTGCAACGCGCGCACCAATTCTCGCTGGCACGGTTTCGTGCTCTTCGGGTCACTGTTGGGAGGTGGCATACGGCGCGGGCGACGGGATAATTAATCACATAAAAGTCATGTCGTAAGATATATCGCGATAGATGTACGATATCGTACGGCAGTTCACCTCACCGGAACGCGCAAGCTCCTTCGCGGTTTCAACTCTGCGATCCGTCAGGGCACCTGAAACGGGGCGTTTC
>DASWYH010000719.1:0-3215 GCA_036405095.1 Gemmata sp.
GCGTCACTTGGGCTTGGGGATGTACGACAGCAGGTAGAAGAACAGCGCGCAGCAGATCACCCCCAGGAACATCACGAGCCACGCCTGGAACACCCACGCGTACACCCGGCGGTACGGGACGGGCGCTTCGGCCCCGCTCGGCGTTGAGGCGGGAGCGGAACCGGCCGGGAGCGGTTGGGGGGCCTGCGACATCGACATGTCCTCGCGTGTGGGCACACTGTTATCGACCATTTTAGCGGGTCCGGTTCAGCTCGCGTGGGGCCGGTTCGCGGGAGCGGTTCGCGTCCCGCCGGATTTGTCGCTTCAGTTGTGCCCGTCACGAGCTACAATCTGAATAATCGGATGAGGCGGCCGTCGGCCGGCCTTTGCTCGTGGCGCCGACCGAAGCGGACACGTCCGGAATGCACCTCGAATCGGCCGAAGACTTGGTGCGCGCCCTTCAGGGGAGCGGTCTGTTCACGCCCGAACAGATCGGGAGCATCGTTCGCGACCTCGCCGCCTTTGGGGCCGACCTCCAGGGGGGGATGCGGCACATCCTGAAGACCGGCCGGGTTACGTACTATCAACTCGGCAAGATCGTTCGCGGGAAAGCGGCGGACCTCGTCGTCGGCCCGTACATCGTGCTCGACAAGCTCGGCGAGGGGGGGATGGGCAAGGTGTTCCGTGCGCGGCACGCGCGGATCGACCGCACTGTGGCCCTCAAGGTGATCCGGCCGTCCCTGGTGGCGAACCCCACAATCCGCGGGCGGTACGCGCGCGAGGTCCAGGCCACCGGCAAGCTGAGCCACCCGAACATCGTGAGCATCGACGACGCGGGCGAGGCCGACGGCAAGTTCTACCTCGCGATGGAGTTCGTGGACGGGATCGACCTGGCCCGGATGATGCGCGACTTTCGCGCGCTCGAAGTGGTGGAGGCGTGCGAGTACGTTAGGCAGGCGGCCCTCGGGCTGCACCACGCGCACGAGCACGGGCTCGTCCACCGTGACATCAAGCCCTCGAACATCGTGGTGGCCGGCGAGCGCCACCTGCCCCAGGCGACCGAGCCGGCGGTGGTGAAGGTGCTCGACCTGGGGCTGGCCCGTGCGATCGACCCGGGCGACATGGTCGCACCGGACCTGACGCGGGACCACACGGTGGTGGGCACACCCGATTACATGGCGCCCGAGCAGGCGAAGAACTCGAAATCCGTGGACGCGCGGGCCGACCTCTATAGTCTCGGCTGCACGTTTTACTTCCTGCTCACCGGGCACCCGCCGTTCCCGACGGGCAACGCGATCGAGAAGCTGATGCAGCACCAACTCGATCCGCCGGCCCCGCTCCAGGCGCTGCGCCCCGGGGTGCCGGCCGCGGTGGCCGAGGTCGTCGCGCGGCTGATGGCGAAGCGGCCCGAGGACCGGTTCCGAACGGCCGCCGAACTCGCGGCGGCGATCCAGTTGCACGCCCGCTACCCGCACGGGTCCGCTGCGGTTCCGGTGGTGGCCGTGCGGGCGAGCACACAGCCCCAACCGGCGTCGGGCGACACGCTGCCGCCGCGGAGCACCGCGCCGGTGTCGTCGGTCGGGGCGTCGGGCAGCGTTGAGCCCCTCGGCCTGCCGGAACCCGCCCCGGTGCTGCCGGTGGTGGCCGCGTCCGACGACACGCCGCGGCCGGTCGAACTGGCGCGGAAACCGGTGCCCCGTGCCGGCGCGAGCACGAGGCGCCGGCAGGCGCCGCAACGAGCGACGAAGGGCGGGACGGGTCCGCGGTTCCCGCTCGCGTGGGTAATCGGGTTTGGGGTGCTGCTCCTGCTGTTCGTGGCGCTGCTCGTGTGGGCCGTTGTGCCCGACGGCTCGAACGTGGCGCCGTCCGTCCCCACAAACGCGGTTCCGGGTCCGAGACCGTGACCGAACGGCCGGGCCGCGGTTCCCGCTCCCGGGCGGGGCTCGATCGGAAGCGCCTGCTTCATCGGGGCCGCGGCCGAGCGGGCGGTGCCTCGGTTACTTGCAGTTCTTGTTCACGAACTCGCGGAACGACTTGTTCAGCGGGTCCGCACTGTCGATGAACTGGATGATGATGGTGTAGTGGTTGCGGTTCTTGCACTTCACCAGCTCGAACGGGCTGTCGGCCTTCTTCAGTGCCCGGCACATGTTTTCGGCCATCGTGTCGAGTTGCGGGAAGTCGGTGTCCGCGTAGGCGATCAAGAACGGCGGGCACTTGCCGGTGACGTGCGTGAGCGGGGACGCGAGCCTGCACAGCTTCTCGTCCTTTCCGAACGCCGCTTCAAACACCTTTTCGGTGTGAACGATCTGGTACACGCCGCTGAACGACGCGACGCCCTTGATGTTCGCCGGCCCGAGCTGTTCGGCCTTGAGGTACTGCGGGTCGGTCGCCAGGAGCGAAACGAGGTGCCCCCCGGCGGAGTGGCCGCACAGGAAGAGCCGGTCCTTCGTGCCGCCGTACTTGCCGATGTTCTCCACGGTCCACGCGAACGCTCTTGCCACGTCCTCCACGTGCGCCGGGTGCTGCACCTTCGGCGACAGCCGGTAGTTGCAGATCGCGCACCCGATCCCGTCCGCCGCGAGCGACTGGCCCAGAACGGCGTACAGCTCCTTGAACCCGCTCTTCCACGTCCCGCCGTGGACGAACAGCACGGTGGGGAAGTCCTTCTTGCCTTTCGGAACGTACAGGTCGAGAACGTGCCGCTCCTTGTCGGCCCCCGCACCGGTCCGGTACGCGATGTCGGGGTGGCGCTTGTACCCCTGGGCCTCTTCGTTCACGGCGCCGCCGACGCCCAGCGCCACCAGTACGGACAACACGTTCATTGCCGCCTCGTCGTCGTTGAGATCGAGTTTGGAAATTAGCCGGAGGTAGGTAGTGTAGCGCACGGCCCCGGCGCCGTGCGGTTCGGGGTCCGTTCGGGGTGTCTCGTCCGTCTTCATTCGGTCCAGAGGCTCGCGTAGGCCGCTTCGTTGAACCCGATTACGAGCGTGCGCCCGACGCGGGCGGTCGGGGCGCGGAGGTTGCCCGTCGGACCCATCATACGCGCGAGGAGTGTAGAATCGTCGGGTCGGTCGCCCTTCAGGTCGAAGGTTTCCACTTTCTTGCCCTTCGCGGCAATGAGCGTGTCGACGCCTCCGAGAAGCGCGAGCGCCTCCGCTTCGCCGTAGCGAACTTTGGTAGCGTTCACGGTCTCAACGATGGTGACAGATTTGGACCCAAGGAACCCCTGGGCTTTC
>DASWYH010000720.1:0-8940 GCA_036405095.1 Gemmata sp.
GACTGGCGCCGACTCCGGTTCCAACGATCAGGTCCGCGCGGCCATCGCCGTTCACGTCGCCGGCCCCCACGCGAACCCCCCCGTCGAATCCTGTGAACACCAGAACGCTTCTGAGCAATAGGCCGTTGGTCCCTTTGAACACTTTAACGTGCCCGCCTAACGCACCCGCTCCAGCGCCCACGATCAGGTCCGCGCGACCGTCCCCGTCGAGGTCCGCCGCCGCCACACTCAACCCGCCCCCGAACCCGGCGAACGGCAAGAAGCTCTGCACCTCGGCCCCCGTCGCGCCGTCGAACACCTTCACGTGCCCGCCGGGGCCGGCGGGCGCCGCCACCGTGTCCGGAACCCCGTCGCCATTCAGGTCGGCCGACACCACGACGACCGCGCCGGTGTAACCGGCGAACGGGGCGAACTCACGGATCGCCCCACTCGCCGGATCGAACACATGGCCCGTGCTCGTGCCCGGAGACGGAACCAGTAACTGCCCGCCCGTCACCGGGGCCGCGCTGCCCGGGGACACGACCGGGACCGTGAGCACCACGTCGCCCCCAGTGCCCCCTCGGTAGGTGATCTGGAACGTGGCCCCACCGGCACTGAATACGCTCCCCTCGGGCAACCCCGCGAACGCCCCGGTGACCGGAACCCCGGAGCCGTTTTTGAGGACCGCGAACTGGGCGCCGGGCGCGGGTACGAACCCGACCCGCAGGTTCAGCCGCGTGCCCGCCAGGGTCACCGCCCCGCGGGTCACGACTTGGTCGTACTGTGTGCCCTGGTCGGGCCCGTTCAGCTCGATCGTCAGGGTGTCCGTCGGCCCCAGGGTCAGCGCCCCGATGCTCAGCCGCCCGGGGCTATTGCCGGGGCTGAGATCGCCGTGGCCGTCGGACCCCACGTTGCCGGCGCTGCCGCTCCCCTGGAAGATCGAGTTGTCGAGGGTGACGTCGGTGAAGGCGGTGCCGTTGACGTTCAGCACCGCCCCGTCCCGCACCACCGTCTCGCCGGTGTACGTGTTCGCGCCGAAAAGGCTCAGGCGGCCCGGACCGGCCAGCGTCAGCCCGCCGGTCCCGCTGATGGCGCCGAGGATGACGGACTCGGGGGCAATCAAGTTGATAGTCAGCCGGGCCGAGCCGAGCCGCACCCGGGACTGGTCCCCAGGCCCGTTCGGGGTGAACGAGTCGCTCACCCCGCGCACCGTTTGGTCGAAGTCGTTCAGGTCGAGCGTGGTGTCGAACAGGAACACCTGCGCGTTGGGCGATAGCGCGCCCGCGGCGCCGGCCCGGAGGGTGCCGGCGTCGACGTAGATGGCCCCGTCGAAGGTGCTCGGACCGGACAGCGTCCAGATGCCCAGGTTAGAGTAGTTGACCTGCCCCCCGCCGGTGATGGCGCCGGCGTACGCGACGTCGACCCCGGGTTCGAACGGGTAGCCGACGTTGAGCTGGGTGGAAGTTCCCCCCGCGTTGTCCAACGCCACCGTACTTCCGGCCAGCCCGGCAAGGGATTTCACCGCATGGAGCCCGCCCCCGAGTTCGAGCCGCGCGCCGGCCCCGAGGCTGACGGTCGCGGTCGCGTGCCGTACCGGCCGCCCGTTGTACGTCTCCCCGCTCGGTCCGAGCTGGTCGAACGCGCCCCCGACCACGACCACGCGGGCCCCGTCCCCGACCGTCAAGCTGTCACGCACGGTGACCCCAAACACGTACCCGCCGTCCTGCCCCAGGGTGCCCAGGTAGGTGGTCCCGTCGAGCAGCGCGACCGGGCCGGAGAAGCTGGCCCCCGTGGTCTTGTTTTGGAGGTCCAGCCGCCCGCCACCGGTCTTCGTGAGCCCGACGGTACCCGTGAGGTACGCCCGGACCGTCAGCTCGGCGCCGGTGCCCGAGCGGAGTACCGGCGCGGCACCGACCAGGTCGAGCTGGCTCGTCGAAACGACCGCCGTGTCCTGGTTGACGATCGCGTTTCCAGCACCGCCGCTGATCACATTATCGGTCAGCACCCCGCCCTGAAGCCGCAGCGCGGTGTTGGCGGCAATCTCGACCCGGTTGGCGTTCCCGAGCAACTCGAGCCGGTCGAGGGTGAGCCCGGACACGTCCATCTCGGACTGGACCCCACCGGCGAACTGGACCACCACCCCGGTCGGGTCGGCGGTGGCCGCGGTTGGTGCCACATCGCCGACCCAGTTGGCGGCGGTGCTCCAGAGGGCGTCGCCCCCGCCCCCGTCCCACACGAATACGGTCGACGGAAGGTCCCGACATTCGAGCGATTCGAGCGTACCGAGTTGCTGAGGCATGGCGTGCTCCGGTTGATTCGGCCCGACCGCTATTATCTCCGAGTTGGTGCGGCAGACAACGAATCTTGGGGCCGAAGCGCCGTTCCCGACGTTTCGATCCGGTACGCATGACGCACAGGGACTGTTCTGAACACTTCGAACTCGTTCGGTGTACTTATACTTTGCCCGGCAGTGAATGATCCATTTTGGTATCGGATCGGCAGATCAGGTGAACCCACCCGCTGGAGTCACCCCGATGGCCTGGTTCCCGATCGCGCTGACCGACGACGAGCAACGGGTGGTGAACGCCGAGCGGGACACCCACCCCGAGGCGCACGTCCGGCGCAAGATGCTGGTCCTATGGCTTCTGCACCACGGCGACACCCGCGAGCGGGCGGCGACCGTCACCGGACTGGGACGGGCGACCGTCCCGCGGTACGTCCGGGCGTACAAGGCCGGCGGTCTCGACGGGCTCCGCCCGTGGGGCGTCACCGGACCCGTCAGCGACCTGGCCGCCCACGCCGGCGCCATCCGGGCGTCTCTCACCACCAACCCGGTCCGGACCATTGCCGAGGCCGCCGACCGCATCGAGCGGTTGACCGGCATCCGCCGTAAGCCGACCCAGGCCCGCGTGTTCCTGGCCGGGCTCGGGTTCACCTACAAGCGGGTCCGGGCGATTCCGATCCCCCCCAAAAAACGTTGGCCGAGCACGTCGCCACGCAGCGCGCGTTCCTCGACAACGAGCTGAAGCCGTGCCTGAATGCGGCGGTCGCCGGGCGTGGGCACGTGTGGTTCGTGGATGCCGCCCACGGTGTGTACGGTACGTACCTGTGCGGCCTGTGGTCCATTGTGCGGGTGTTCGTCCGGGCCGCCAGCGGGCGGCAGCGGTTCGACGTGCTGGGCGCGTGGGATGCGGTCACCCGCGCGTTCGTATCGGTGACGAACACGACGGTGGTGAACACCGACACCATGTGCGAACTCCTCCAGAAGATCGCGGCGATGGGGTTGGCGGGTCCGGTGACGGTGGTGCCCGACAACGCCCGGTACCAGCGGAACAAGGTCGTGCAGGCGCTGGCCGCGGAGCTGTCGATCACCCTGTTGTACCTGCCCAACTACGCGCCGAACCTGAACTTGATCGAGCGCCTGTGGCGGTTCCTCAAGCGCAAGAGCGTGTACGGCAAGTACCACCCGAACTTCGCCGCCTTCAGGGCCGCCATCGAAGACACGCTGACCCAACTCGGCACAACGCACGCCGACGCATTGGCCTCGCTCATGACTCTCAAGTTTCAGGAGCTTGACTCTGTCTCACTCCTGGCTGCGTGAAGTATCTCGTGCTTGAGCGACCCGAGCGGGCGGATCGAATCGCCGAACATGGCCAGCGGCAGTTCTGGTCCGCGAGGCCGGTCGGAGTGGTCGGTGTCGCGACCGAGGAACTGGTCGAGCCGGCGGTGGTAGCGTCCCGGATCGAAGGCATCGGCCAGTCGGCCGAGCGGGACGGGCAATTCCTCGGCGCTCTCGCCGGACCCGCCCGTCTGCCCGCGAGGCCCTCGCCCCTCGCCCCCCTCCGCCCCTTCGGCCCGCGGCGCCTGCGCGCCGACCGGTCCGGCCGCGCCGACGAGGAACAGGATGGTTAGCAACCTGGCGCGGGCTTGGCGGAACGGGATCATGCGGGGCTCGGGCGGTTGGGCATCCTGGGTTTTCGTCCCCCGTCCGGACGGACTTGAGACCGCCTCTTCAGCAGCCACAGGGCGGCCCGCTGGAGCGCGACCAGCGCGGCCAGGACTCCGACCGCTAGCGCGAACAGCAGTGCGTTGCTTGCGTCCCCGGCCCGGAATGCGAACGCCAGCGACGTGGATGCGGCCGGCGGGTGGACGGCATCTGCCAGCACCATCAGCAGGGTGGTGGCGACCATTGCCGCGGCCGCAGCCGGGTAGCCCGGGCCGAGCAGCGCGTAGGTGCCCAGCCCGATGACGGCGGCCCCGAGCTGCGCGGTGACGAGGGTTCGGACGGTGTTGGTGCCGTGCCTCGGGTCGAGGTAGATAAGGAACGCGCTGGATGCGAGGGAGGCGAACAGGAGCCGCTGGCTGGTGAGCACCTCGACGAGCCCAAGGACTGCCAGCACGGTCCCGGCCGGGAGCAGCGCGAGTAGCAACTCGTCACCCCGGCCCAGCCGCCGACGGTCGGGCTTCGCCCTCAGGTTCAGGCTCTCCATGTCTTCGGCCACGACTTACCTCCGCGATCGGGCGCGGCATCCCAGTTGCACACCGTGTGCCCGGGGGTAATGCGATGACCGGGTTCCGCGAAGCGATGGAGGTGGTGGGCACGGCCGTGGACGGGGCCGGCGTGCTGGTCGTCGTGGCCGGCGTCCTGATCGCCACGGTCCGGTTCGCCGTCCGGAGGGGCGGGCCGGGCACGCCGTACCGGACCTACCGTCAGGACATCGGGCGGGCGATCCTGCTCGGGCTGGAGTTCCTGGTGGCTGGTGACATCATCCGCACGGTGGTCGTGGCCCCGACCCTGGAGAATGTCAAGATACTGGGGCTGATCGTCCTGATCCGAACGTTCCTCAGTATGTCCCTGCAGTTGGAGTTGGAGGGGCGCTGGCCGTGGCAGCGGTCAGACGACCCCGCGCCGCCGGCCGCGCCGGGCGACCGCTCTGGAGGTTGATATGCGACTCGACGGCAAAGCCGTATTCATTACCGGTGGGAGTCACGGGATCGGGCGCGGGATCGCCGTGCGATTCGCCCACGAGGGGGCGGTCGTGGTGTTCAACTACGGCCACGACCAAGCCGGGGCCGACGAGACGGCAGACGCGGTCCGTGCCGCGGGCGGACGGGCGGTCGCCATCAAAGCCGACCTGCGCGATCTGGACGCGATTACCGCGATGATCACCGACGCCGTTTCCCAGTTCGGGCGGTTGGACGTGCTAGTGAACAATGCCGGGGTGGAGCACAAGGCGGCGTTCTGGGACGTGACCGAGGCCGACTACGACCGGATGCTGGGGGTCAACCTGAAGGGACTGTTCTTCGCCACCCAGGCGTTCGTCCGCCACCTGCGGGGCGCCAAACGCCCCGGCAAGGTCATCAACATCAGTTCGGTCCACGAGGACCTTCCGTTCCCCGGGTTCGCCCCGTACTGCGCCAGCAAGGGCGGGGTGCGAATGCTGACCCGGACACTGGCGGTGGAACTCGGTCCCCTCGGGATCACGGTCAACGGCATCGCCCCCGGCGCGATCGAGACCCCGATCAACTCGGCCCTTTTGAACAGCCCGGAACTGCTCAAGGCGCTGACCGACAAGATCCCGCTCGGGCGGTTGGGGAAGCCGGCCGACGTCGCCGGGCTAGCAGCGTTCCTGGCGTCCGACGATGCCGACTACGTCACCGGGGCCACCTACTTCGTCGATGGCGGCTTGACGTACTCGTACCACGAGCAGTGATCCTGTCGGCAATCACGCCGCGTCCTCGGCTCGTTTCGGCTCCGGTGGGGCCGGGATGCGTTCCCACCACTCGTGCGAACAGGCGCGGCATCGGTACCGCGTCTCCACAAACTTCCCCTCGGGCACCTCGACCGTCTTCCGCGCCCGGAACATGTAGGCCTTGTGCAGGCACTTCGGGCAGCAGCGGTCGGGGCACTCGAACGGCGTCATCCTGCGGGCTCCGAGGTGTGAGTGCCCCGGTAATATCGGTAAGCGGGGTGACGGGCTTGAGCGCCGGAGGAGACGTTCCCATGCCCCGTCCTCGGTGTGGATTCACCATCACGCCAGTCCGGCCGCGAACTGGTCGATCAGCCGGACCAACTCCGCTGGTGATTCCAGAGGTGAGAGGTGCCCTGTTCCGGGCAGGACCTGGGAGACCGCCCCCGGGATACGGGGCAGCAGTTCCGACCGCGTCGTCTCGACGGAATCGACCCGGTCAAGCTCGCAGGCGATCACCAGCGTCGGCACGGCGATGGCTGGCACCGCAGCGCTAATGTCCTCCTGGCAGCCGGAGGTTGGCCATGCCTGCTTGGCCGGCAGGGCTCCGCGCAGGCTGTCGGCGATCACCTGTTCCCGGTCTACGGGGCCGAGCGGCTTGGCCGTAAGAACCTGGTCGATCGCGATCTCGACGTTTTCGCGGGTCGAGTAGGCTGAGCGCATCTGCTCCCGCATCTCGGCCGACGCCACGAGGGGCGTCGGCATCGAGGATCCGATCAGCACCAGCCCGGCCAGTCCGCTCGGCCGCCGCGACGCCAGCAGCATCGCCACCTTGCCGCCCATGGAGTGGCCGACCAGGACGTACCGTCTCAGGCCGAGGGCCGCGACGACTCCGGCCGCGTCGTCGGCGTGATCGGCCAGCGCGTAGCCCGCCGCCGGGGCGTCGGACTCGCCCCAGCCGCGGTGGTCGAGGGCGACAGTCCGGTACGACTTCGCCAGCGGCGGCGTCACGTACTTCCAGGTACGGGACGACCCGCCGTAGTAGTGCAGGAAGACCAGCGCCGGGTCGCCGCTTCCCGAGTCCTCGACATGGATGCCGACACCGTTCGACGTGACTTTCATTGGGTGACCATCCGGGGCGTTGTGAATCCGATCAGGGTATGCTGCGCGGGGAAGGGGCGCGAGCGGTCGCGGACGAACCAGTCCGTTCGCCGGTTCCGGCCCGCGACAGTGAACCGCCGGGAGTCACCCCGCCTTCCGGACGGGGCAACTTGGGCGGGCGTCACTTCATCGGGGCGTACTTGCCCATGTCCTTCGCGGCGGCCTCGCACGTTGTTGCGAACTTATCTCCCAGCGGTCCGACCCAGTCCTGCACCATTTTGGTGATCTTCTCGC
The DNA here is from genome assembly GCA_036405095.1 of Gemmata sp. GTDB lineage: Bacteria > Planctomycetota > Planctomycetia > Gemmatales > Gemmataceae > Gemmata. The sequence continues at coordinate 7,065 of DASWYH010000720.1, forward strand.
CGGCCTTCTTCGGGCTGCCGGCGTCGAAGGGCGGGGCCGGGTCGTACTCCAGCGCCAGTTGCGTCATCCTGGCGATGTCCTCGCCGAGCAACTTGGCCAGCAGGACGAGGGCGAAATCGATGCCCGCCGTCACCCCGCCGCCCGTCACGCGGTTGCGGTCCGTCACCACCCGGCCCTGCTCCGGCTTCGCCCCGAAGTGGGCGATGGCGGGGTGCAGCGCCCAGTGACAGGACGCCTTGTACCCCCGGAGCAGACCGGCCGCGCCGAGTACCAGAGACCCGGAGCAGACGCTCGTCACGTACTTCGCCCGCGCGCCGCGGTCGGCGAGGAACTTCAGCGCCTCGGGGTCCCGCATGACCTCGATCTGCCCCGGCCCGCCGCCGACGAAGATCGCATCGAGGTCCTTCGGACAGTCGGCGAACGCACCCGTCGGCTTCAGCACGACGCCCGTGTCCGACTCGATCAGGTCGGTGTTCTTCCACACCAGGTGGACGTTGCACGAGGTGGACAGGACGGTCTGCGGGCCGAGCATGTCCATGAGCGTCAGTCCGGGGTACACCAGCATGCCGATCTCCGGCTTCCGGCCCGCGTGCATGGCCGGGAACCTGTGCCCGCTCGCCTGCGGCTTCTTGTCTTCCGCACCCGCGCGGCCCGCGGCGCCCAGCGCCGTGACGGTCGCAACTGCCCCGCCGAATTGCCTTCGGTTCATCTCACTCTCCTTGGTCGTGAACATCGACTTCGATCGCCCGGTGGTAATCTAACGCCACGGTGCCGCGTCACAAATGACATACCGACGTCAAATACGGCCAATCCTTTCCGCTTGACCGGATCGGATGCCGGGTTACGATTTATGCCAGAGGCGGCTCACAGACTCAGGTGGCAAAATGCGTTCAGCAACCCGCAGCAAGCGCGAGCTGGGGCGACCCGCGACGCGCCGACGAATCGTGTTCCTCGCCTTCCCCAACACCGTGCTGCTGGACCTGGCCGGCCCGTGGGACGTGTTCAACGGTGCCAACCTGTTCGCCGCACTCGGGCACAAGCCGTATGCGCTGGAACTGGTCTCCGCGACCGACGACGTGCGAGTCGTGACGGCCGGCGGTCCGCCACTCGTCGGCGGCCGCAGCGCCGCTTCGTGTCGTGGGCCGATCGACACCCTCATCATCCCGGCGGCGCTGGGCCTCGAGGCCGCCCCGGTTGACGCCACCGGCGCGGCCATGAAACATCTCAAACGGTTGGCCCGCGCCAGCCGGCGCGTCGTGTCGGTGTGCGGCGGGTCGTTCCTCTTGGCCGCGGCCGGACTGCTCGACGGGCGGCGGGTCACCACCCACTGGCGCTACTGCGACGAACTCGCGCGGCAGTACCCGGGGCTGACGGTCGAGCCCGACCAGATCTTCGTCCGCGATGGCAACGTGTACACATCGGCGGGAGTGACCGCAGGGATGGATCTGGCGCTCGCACTGGTCGAGGAAGATTTGGGCCGGGCCGTCGCCCTGACCGTGGCGAGAAGCCTCGTCATGTTCGTCCGCCGTCCCGGCGGGCAGACGCAGTACAGCACGGCCCTTGAGTCGCAAGGTGCGGAGCGAGACGCGCTCCGCGATCTCTTGGCTTGGGCGATCGGCCACCTGGATCAGGACCTGTCGGTGGAGGCGATGGCGAACAAGGCCCACATGAGCCCGCGCAATTTCTCACGCGTCTTCGCACTGGAAATGGGGGAGACGCCGGCCCGGCACGTCGAGCGGCTGCGCGTCGAGGCCGCCCGTCAACTGCTGGAAGAGTCGGCCGGTGAATACGGCGACGTGGCCCGGCGGTGCGGGTTCGGGAGCGTGAACTCCATGCGACGTTCGTTTCTGCGAGTGCTGAAGGTCGCCCCCAGTGA
>DASWYH010000721.1:0-2204 GCA_036405095.1 Gemmata sp.
CAAGGCGCAGACGCTCAAGAAGCACAAGAGGCCCGAGGGCAAGGAGGTGGACATCGGGGGGTGGGGGTACGTGAGCGCCGCCGAGGGCAACAACTTCGACGAGGGCTCGGTCACCATCACCGCGCTCCAGGGGCTCCGCGCGGCCCGCAACGCCGGCATCCCGGTGCCCAAGGAGAACATCGACCGGGCCGTCAGCTACCTCGAAGCCTGCACCCGGCCCGATGGCGGGATCATCTACAACTACGTCGATAGCGTGGCCAACTCCCCGGACCGCCCGCCGCTGACGGCGGCGGCCATCTGCTGCGGGTTCAGCGCCGGGCAGTACAAGAGCGAGCTGCCCAAGAAGTGGCTCAAGTACTGCAAGGCCCACGAGGGCACGTTCCTCGCGAAGGGCCGCCAGGCGCACGACGAGTACCAGACGTACTACTTCGGCCAGGCCATGTACGCGCTCGGCGACGAGAAGTACGGGGAGATGTTCCCGGACCAGAAGAACAGGGACCAGTGGCTCACCTGGAGCCGGTTCAAGGACGTGTACTTCTCGCAGCTCCTGGAGCACCAGGACAAGTCGAGCGGCGCGTGGACCCAGAGCAGCATCGGCCCCGTGTACGTGACCAGTATCAACCTGTGCATCCTGCAACTGGACAAGGGGCTGCTCCCGATCTACCAGCGGTGACGCCCCGCCGGGGCCGCGCCGCCCGCGGAACTCGGGGCGCGTTTCTCCGATTCACGCGCTCCGCACCGTGTTCCCGTGCCCACATTCGTTAAGATGAAGTGGAACTGATCGCCGCACGGAGCCCCGGCATGGCCGAACAGCCGACGCCAGCCGTTCAAGATTACTTGAAGGTCATCCACCAACTGGGCGGCGCTGATGTCGGCGTGCCGTCCGGGAAGATCGCCGGCGCGCTCGGGGTCAAGGCGCCCTCCGTGACCGGCATGCTCAAGCGGCTCGCGGACGCCGGGTGGATCGAGTACTCCGCCGGCGAGGGCGCGAAGCTCTCGGCGAGCGGGCTCTCGGAGGCGCTGCGCGTGATCCGCCGGCACCGGCTCGTCGAGCTGTTCCTCACGCAGGTCCTCAAACTCGACTGGAGCGAGGTGGACGCCGAGGCCGAGGCCCTCGAACACGCCATCTCCCCGCGGCTCGAACAGGCGATCGCCGATTACCTCGGCGAACCGCACGAGGACCCGCACGGGCACCTGATCCCGTCGAGCACCGGGGTCCTGAAGCGCCGCGAGCTGAAGCGGCTGTCCGAGTTCCGGGCCGGCGACCTGGTGGTCGTGCGCGAGGCCCAGGACGACAACCCGGACCGGCTCCGGCGCTGGAGCCAGCAGGGCCTCACCCCCGGGGCCAGCGTCCACGTGCTCTCGTACCAGGAACTCGACGACCTGTTCGAGGTCGAGGTGGGGGGCAAGCTGATCCGCCTGGGGAGCGAGGGGCTCGACGGGCTCCGCGGCGAGGTTGTTGCCCCGGGGGACGCCCCCTAGCGCCCCTGTCAACTTCTCCGAGCGCGCGACCCTGCCGGCCGTGCCGGTTTCAACGGTTGCAATAACACTGCCGAAAAAGCCTTCACTTCGTGCCGTTTCGCACATGCGTTTTTCCGCGCCGGGCGGTTGCCCCGGTGGGCACGTGACCTACGGTTCGGGTGTCCCGGGTCGGTCGCCCGCGAACACCTCACCCAAAAGTCGCCTTCAAATCGAAGGGGAGAAGCTGTGTTTCAGTTGCTCGCGTGTAACCTCGCCTGCCTCGCCATCGCCGGTTTGTACTACGGCTACCGTGACGTCTACCTGCACCGCCGCAAGCGCGAACAGTTGAACGACCGCGTCGCGTACATGCTGTGGGTCGCGGCCAACCGGGCGGACTGAGCACCGGGTCCGAACGCCCCGCGCCCCGACCCGCCCCCCCGGTGGATCGGGGCGCGGTGCGTTTGTGCCCCCGCGGGCTCCGCCCTCTGGCCCGGCGCGCGGGGGCGCCGATTGACCGGCCCCGGTCCGGCCGGTACGATCATGAGTGTTCCGCCCCGTTCTTCAATAGTGCCTCCCCAACGGACCCGATGTTCACAAAGCGGATCATTCCGTGCCTCGATGTGGATCGCGGGCGCGTGGTGAAGGGTACGAATTTCGTGGGGCTGCGCGACGCCGGCGACCCGGTCGAGGTGGCCCGCCGGTACGACGAGCAGGGCGCCGACGAGCTCGTGTTCCTCGACATC
>DASWYH010000722.1:0-1828 GCA_036405095.1 Gemmata sp.
GGCGGAGCACGTCGTTCATGATGAGCGTCGCGAGCGGGTTGGTTGCCGCCGCGAACGCGGCGATGGCGCGGTCGAGTGCGGGCAGGTCGGACCCGGCCAGCGCGGCCCGCAGCGCGCCGCCGCCGGCGGTGATCGCCTCGCGCTGTTCGGGCGCGAGCTGCTGGCCGGCCTGGGCGAGCCCCTTGTTGGCGTGCTTCAGGTCGTTCTCGCCCTTGTTGCGCAGTTCGATCAGCCGTCGGGCGGTGAAATCCTCCCGCGCGTTCTCAATGCTCTCGTTGACGAGCCGTTCCACTTCGTCGGGTGCGAGCCCGTGCGCGGCCTGGACCGTCACCTGGGCCTGCGCGCCGCTGCGCAGCTCCTTCGCGGACACGGTCAGGATGCCGTCCTGGTTCACCCGGAACGTGACGTCCACCTGCGCGAACTGGGCCGGCATCGGCGGGATGCCCGAGAGCTTGAACGTGCCCAGGAACCGGCAGTCCTTCGTCAGCTCGCGCTCGCCCTGGTAGATGTTGAGCAGGATGGCGGTCTGGTTGTCGGCCCCCGTGGTGTAGCGGGTGGTCGCGGTCGCCGGCACGGTGCTGTTGCGGTGGACGAGCTTGTCCACAACGCCGCCCAGCGTCTCGATGCCCAGCGAGAGCGGCACCACGTCGAGCAGGAGCATGTCCCGGCGCCCGCTCGTGAGGATGTCGGCCTGGACGGCGGCCCCGAGCGCGACCACCTCATCCGGATTCAGGTCCGTGTGCGGGGTCTTCGCGAAGAACTCACCGACCCGCTTGCGCACGAACGGGATGCGCGTCGAGCCGCCGACCAGCACCACCTCGTCAACCTGCGCGGGTTTCAGGTGCGCGTCGCGGAGCGCGGCCTTGCACCGCTCCAGTGAGCGGTCAACGAGCGGGCGGATCAGCTCCTCGAACTCGGTTCGTGTGACCACCCGCGAGTAGCGCACCGCGGGGCGCGTGCCGCCCGCTCCGATCTCGACCCGGAGTTCTGCGGATTCCGCCCCGCTGAGGGCGATCTTGGTCCTCTCGGCCGCGTCGCGCAGGTGCTGGAGCAACTCGGCGTCGCGCGAACCGAGATCGACCCCCATCTCCCGGGCCGCGAGCTGCATCAGGAGCCGGTCGAAGTCGTCGCCGCCGAGGTAGGTGTCGCCGTTCGTGGCGAGCACCTTGAACACGCCCTCCGAGAGCGACAGCACGGAACAGTCGAAGGTGCCGCCGCCGAGGTCGTACACCGCGACCGTGCCCGACCCGCGGCGGTCCAGCCCGTAGGCGAGCGCCGCGGCGGTCGGCTCGTTCACGATGCGCAGCACGTCCAGCCCGGCGATGCGCCCCGCGTCGCGCGTGGCCTGGCGCTGCGCGTCGTCGAAATATGCGGGAACGGTGATAACCGCCTTGGTGGGGTTCCCGGCCCGCGCGCGTACCTCTCTCAGAATCAGCGCGGACAGTTCTTCGGGGGTGTGTTCGTGCCCGCCGACGTTTACCCGGAGCACCTTGCGGTCGTTGGCGGTTTCCCGCTCGACGATCTGGTGTGGGATCAGTTCCAGTTCCTGCTTGAGGTCGGCGAGCGTGCGGCCCATGAGCCGCTTGACGCTGAAAATGGTGTGCTGCGGGTCGGACAGGGCGCGCGCCTTCGCCGCGCTCCCAACAAGAACGGAGCCGTCCCCGTGGAACGAAATGCAACTGGGGACGAGCGCCATGCCCGCACCGTCGCGCACGACCTCGGGGCGCCCGTTCCGGACGAACGCCGCGAGGCTGAAGGTGGTGCCCAGGTCGATACCGACAACGGAAGGGGTGCTGTTCATGGTGTCGCGGCGCTCGCCGCTGCGTTC
>DASWYH010000723.1:0-14914 GCA_036405095.1 Gemmata sp.
AAGGGGGGTGACGACACGGGCTCGGGTCGCGTGTCCCCGCCAGCGTCGGGCGGGGACACGTCCGCCGACGCGCCGAAGCCGCCCACCGCGCGGCAGAGGCAGGAGTACCTCCCCGTCATCGGCAAACTGTCGGTCGCCGGGGCCGACATCGGCGAACCGGCGAACGGAGCCAACGGGCCGATATACGAGTTGGACAACGCGGTCACGGACGCGGGCATCCTCACGCTCCGCGACCCGGGGTACGCCTTCGGCCTGAGGCTGACGAGCCCCAAGCTCACCGACGCGGCGGTCACGGCGTGCGCGAGGTTCCCCTCGCTCGTGTACTTCTCCCTGAACAAGGCGAAGGGTGTCACCGCCGCCGGCGCGGCGGAACTGGCCAAGATGAGGAACCTCCGCGTCCTCGAACTGACGGACATGCCCGTCGAGGACGCATGGCTCGTCCCGCTGCGATCGCTCCCCGAACTCCGCCGGGTCAACCTCTACAACGCCCACCGGGTCACTGACGCCGGCCTCGCGCACCTGTCCGGGCTGGCGCACCTCCGCCAGATCAACTTCCACCACACGAGGGTGACGGGCAGCGGGCTGGGCTCGTTGGGGCGCGCGAAGGAGCTCAACCGGGTCTACCTGAACGAGCAGTCCGACGCGGCCCTGAAGGCGCTGGCGAAGATCGGCAAGCTCCACGCGTTGGAGGAAGCACTCACCACGGCCGAGGTCCGGCCGCTGGCGGCCGCCGACGTGACCAAGTTCGCCGTCCGCGGGCCGGTGACGGACGCCGGGCTGAAGGAGGTGACCGCGTTCCCCAACCTGACGCACCTGTACCTCCGGGGCGACAAGGTGACGACCGCGAGCCTACCGTTCCTCAAGACACTCAAGAAACTGAAGTACCTGGAGTTGGGCTTCTCGACGACCGCGGAGCAGCGCGAGGAGTTGACGACGGCTCTGCCCGGTTGCGAGATCCACTGACGGTTCCCCGCCCGTGGCCGCTATCCTGAAGGGAGCGTGTGTGCCCCGGCCTCCTATCCTCGGTGGCGGGACTTTCGCTCGGGTGTTCGGCACCGAGTTTCAGCAGAGGCTGAGTTGGGTTGCCTGCCCTCGAGCGCCGATCCCTAACCCCGAACGGCCGAACGCGCCGTCTGATTCGTGACGCACTGCTCATCCGGTGATGGCGGTGCCGGTGAGCTTTATGTTCGGCCACAGAGGTTCTGTCGACGTGCAGCTTCTCGCGCAGATGGGCGGACCGGCACCCGGCAGCACGGATTCGCCGGGTTGCTGTTGCGTGTGCCTCCTGCCGTTGGTCGCCGTCCTCGCCCTGCTGGCCATGTATCGCAATGCGGCGTGGCCCGCGGTCCTGGCCCTGGTCTCGGTCGGGCTCTCGTTCCTCGCGATCTGGAACGAGGTGGACCGCTACCAGCCGTCGGACGGCTGGAATGAGGTCGACAAGCAGGAGGCCCGCCGCGAACTGGTCCGGGCGCTTGCGGTGCCGCTGGCGCTCGCGGGGTTCTCGCTGTGCTGGGTTCTCGGCGCGTGGCTGGGGCGGTCCCGGACGTCTCCGCCACAGAGCCCGAGCGGGCCATCAGACTCACCGGATGGAGATGTGTAGCTCCGGACGCCGAACCCGGCGCTGCACCCGACCCGGCCACGTGAACTGATTTCCGGTGCTCTCCGGCTTGCAGTCGTCGCTGATTGGTTTCGCGGCGGGCAGGTGAGCTTTATGTCCGGCGGATGCGATTGGGGGACACCATGCGAGCGAGCTTCTTCGCATTACCGATACTCGTCGCCTGTTTCGGCGCGGTGCCTCCCGCTTTCAGTCAACAGCCCAAGGCTGATCCACCGATCGAGCCCGCGGTGCTGGCACCGGGTGACGTGCTGGCGACGAAAACGTTGGCCCTCGACCTGGTGAAGGTGTCGTCCTTCAGCGCCTCGCCCGACGGCACGGTCTTCGGCGTGGCCGGGCACGAGAAGGGGAAGGACGGCCCGATGGACCTGTTCTCCTCCTTCTACTTCGACGCGGCGACCGGCAAGCGGCTGGGCCAACCACTCAAGGTGGCCGGACCGGGGCAACTGTCCGCCAAGGGGAGGACCGTCGCGTACATGTCGCTGGAGTTCACCCGGGACAGCGACATGGTGGTGCGCGAGGTGGCCGCGGGTAAGGAGGTCGTGGTCGCGCAGATCAAGAACGGGTTGGACCCGACCGCGTTCTCCGCGGACGGCAAGCTGCTGGTGACGGCACGCCAGTCCACCCTCGGGTTCTTCCGGGTGCCCGAGGGCAAGGCCGCGTTCCCGGCGGTCAAAACCCCCGAGCCGATCACCGCCCTCTCGGGCACGTTCCTCGGCGACACGCGGGTCGCCACCCTGCACGGCGGCGGCGTGGTCCGGGTGTGGGACCTGGCCACCGGCAAAGAGGCCGACGCGCTCGACGCGAAGACGGACAAGGAGGGCTGGAACGGGCTGCACGTGGCCGAGGACGGCATCGCGATGACCGTCCACAACCACAACACCGGCGCCCAGATGGTCTGGGACCTCCGCGCGAAGAAGCAGATGACCTGGGAGCAGAAGAGCGAGTTCGCCGTCACCACGCCGAGGTTCCGACCCCTGCCGGGGGGCACCTTGTACTTCGTGGGCCACGAGTACTCGGTGAAGCTCAAGGGCGGGGGGACCGGCCGGATCGATTTCGTCGCATTGGCCGATTTGGCAACCGGGAATCTGACGGGCCGGTTAATTGCGCCCGAAGACAAGGGCATCTGGGAGCACGTTTCGGTATCGAGGGACGGCAAGCGGGCGCTGATGCTCAACACGGACAAGGCCAGGGTGTACGTCTGGGACGTGCCGGGCAAGAAGAAGTAGCCGGGCGGGACGGACCGGGGGCTCTGCTGCGCGAGCTGCGACTGCGGGCCTTCGGTCCCACCTCCGCGGGGAACGCCCCGCCGAACCCAACGCCGCACCTGACCGCCAGCGCGTCGGCGCTTTTCAGCCTCACCTGTTTCATGGTCGGTGGTTGGTTCCCCGGCGGCAGGTGAGCTCGTTCGTTCGGCGGCGGGGGCTCGGGGGATGCAGGGCTCGCGGAACTTGAACGACCTGTATGAGTTCTACCGCCGCCCGGAGCTCACCATCCACGGCGGGCCGGCGATGGTCCGATTCCTCGGCTTGGTGGCCGGCATCCTCCGGGCGAAGCAGGTGCACTTCGGGACCTCGCTCACGCGGCTGGTGCTGGCCCGTGTCGGCACCGGGCCGGAGCGCCAAAACCAGCCATCCGTGAGCGTCTGGAGCGACGGTCGCGTGTTCTACCTCGGCTACGGGGAGGGCCGGCAGGACGGACCGTTCTACCGCAGCCGGATGGAGAACGTTTCTTGTTCCATCGAGCACGCGCGGACCGCGCTGCTGGAGTTGCTCGCCCGACTCAAGCCCGCAGAGGCCGAACCCGGCGCGGCACCTGACACCGCCATCTGATTTGGGACGCGGTACGACCTGCATCGTGGCGGTGCAGGTGAGCTTCATGTTCGGCGGCGGATTGTATCGGAACCGACCCGGCGCGATCTCGCGTGCTGTCGCCGACTGAGGGCGCCGAGCGGAGCGAACCCGCACGGGACGGTTCCTCCTCACTCATTGGCTTGGTGTTCAGCGCTGTTGCTGATGTGTTATTATTAACCCGGGGCGGGGCGCCAAGAACTGCGCCCCGATCCCACCAAAGGGGCACAAATGCTGAGCCCTTTCACCCGGTGCGTGTCACTCGTGCTTGCTTTGATGGTTCCGGCCGCAGCGGTTCACGGCGCCCCGCCCGGCCCGACCGCAGAGCAAACGAAGGCCGCAGCGACTGCGTTTGCGAAAATCGGCGCCCGCCAGAACGTCGAACTCACCACCGGGCAGAAGAGCACGCTCCTGTTCGGGATGCCCCTCCATACCAACAACGCGACTTTGAAAGAACTGCCAGACACGCCATTTGCGTTCGGGCTGGAACTTTCCACTACGGACATCACGGACCCCGGGCTCCGGGAACTCAAACGGCACGCCACCCTGATCTACCTGGACCTCAGCCTCACGAAGGTCGGGGATCGCGGGATGAAAGAACTCAAGGGGCTCACGAATCTCACCACTTTGCGGCTCGACCTCACGAAGGTGGGAGATCCCGGGATGAAAGAACTCAAGGAGTTGAAGGGGCTCGCTCGCTTGTCTCTCTCCCACACCGGGGTGGGCGACACGGGGTTGAAAGAGCTTGGCGAACTCACCGAACTCACCGAACTGTGCCTCGATGGTACGCGGGTGACGGATGCGGGGCTGAAGGAACTCAAGGGCCTCAAGAAGCTTACCCGCCTCACTCTCAGCGGCCCAAAGATTGCCGATGACGGGATTAAAGAGCTGACTGGTCATCATGGCCTGACTGTGTTGGTGTTGCGCGATACAAATGTCACAGACGTGGGGCTGAAGGAACTCGCCCGGTTTCAGAAGCTCAAGCGGCTGAACCTTAGCAGCACAAAAGTGACCGAAGCGGGTCTGAAGGAGATCCGCGGCCTGACGGAACTGACTGACCTGGATGTCAGCTTCACCATGGTGTCCGACGCCGGGCTCGGTTCGCTGAAGGAGCTGACGGCACTGGAGGATCTGAGTATCGTCGGCACGAAAGTCACCGCTACGGGACTAAAGGAACTGCAGGCCGCTCTGCCCAAATGTCGCATCCGAAATTAGCCGACGAGGCAAACCATCGCCGAATCGCTTTCTGTTAACACATTGGTTCTGGTGTCGAGCTCGGTACGGCACCGGGCCGTAATAATGCGGCGTTCCAACACCGAATCACTCACGCCGCGGCTGGCGCGGTTATCAGTTAGCTTGCGGCACTGGGGTTGGTATTACGTGCGCGCGGTCGCCTGATCAACTGTGTGCGTGTGACGGTGGTGCCGTGTGAGGTGGTAGGTCTCGCCTGCCCGCGCGCTGATGTGGCCGCGCTCACGGGATGGTTTCGCTCACACCATGCGGGGGCGCGACGGTGGCTCGGGCACCGTAGGTGCGCGAGGCTCAGGGGGCTCTGCGGAAGCGCGGGGCCGGGCGCGCCGTAGCGAGGAACCGAGTCGCGAGCCGAACCGGGCGCTGCACCGGACCGTGAGATCGCCGTTGTTACCAGGCCGGGTCGCGATGGGCGCGGCCGGTGAGCTTGATGTTCGGCCGCGTGTCCGGTCCCGCCGGGGCCGGCGCGAGGCCTTTCCGGGACGCCCCCCCCGACCCGAGTGGTGGCACGGCCCCGCGCCGACCCCTGCGGCGTGGGACGAGCAGGTGATGCTCAGCGACGCGCGCGCGTAACGCGGCCGAACGCCGAACTCCGCAACGCGCGCTCCACATCTGCCGAGCGCGCTGGGCCGAACCGGTCGCTGCAGCGCACGCGCCAAGTTTGCTCAAGGGCGGACGGCATTCGTGGTCCGCGCGTCGCTGAGCTCGCTGTTCGGCAAGGAAGGCAGAGGGCACAACATGCCGACTTACCCCTGGATGATCCGCCCCCTGATCGCCCTCGTGCTCGTCGCGCCACTGGGGTTGTTCGCCCTCGGGCCGGCGCCCGTCGCGCGCCCGGCTCCGGACAAGGAGACCGATCTCCAGCGGGTGTACGCGAGGGTCTCCGAGGAGTGCCTGTACCAGAACCTGCACAAGTGGTGCGGGCTGAGGGTGTCGGACGCCACCCCGGACGAGGCCGCACAGCTCCGTGCCGCGGTCGAGAGCGCCCCCGACCCGAAGGAGGTTTGGTGTGGCCCGCTCGACGAGATCCGCCGGAACGCCCCACCGAAGTCGTACCGGTTCCCGGACGGCATCCGGTGGTACCGGCTGAGCCACCCGACCGATCGGGGGCGGTGGGTCGGGATCGGGGTGTTTGAACACCACAACACAGGTTGGACGGCGTACTGGGTCCGGTGCCGCGTGGCCGTCGGGTTCGAGCCGTAGCGCGAACCGGGCGCCGCACCGGACCGCGAGATCGGCGCTGTTTCCAGACCGGGTTGCTCGGTGCGCGGCCGCTGAGCTCATTGTTCGGCAACCGGAGGCGGGGCGGATGGGACGCGAGCAGAACGAGTGCGGCAACCACTCTCACGGGCATCTCCCACCCGAGGAGTTCCGTGCGCTCGCGGAGCCGCTGGCCAACCGCCTCGCCGACGCCGCGCGAACCGCGGCGCGGCAACTCCGCGGCGAGCCGGGCTACGCAGGGTCGGCCCTCGCTGAGGTCGAGGTGTGGCCCCGGGTGCCCGACCTCGACATGAACGTCATGGCGGCGGCGTCCCCAAGCCGTCCGGGCCGGGTCGGTTGCTCCTCATGTACGCCTGGGACTGGTTGCAGGCGCACGACGATGCGGCTCTGGCGGACAGCTTGGTCGCACAGCTCCGCCAAGCGGCTGCCGAGGGCGCGGCACCGGACACGGCCCGCTGACTTGGAACGCACCGCTCGTCCGGTGACGGCGGTGCCGGTGAGCGCATTGTTCGGCCCAAAGGGGGCGACATGAAGGGCCTCGCGGCACGACCGATCGCTCGCCTCTTGTTGGCCGCGGTTGTCATCGCCGCCGTGGTGGCCGCGTTCCTTCGCGGCCACCACCTGCTCGGTGTCGGGTGCGGGGTCGGGTACGCGGCCACCTCCGTCGCGCTAGCCGGGCTCGCCGCTCGGTCCCGGACCCCGACCGGCCGCGTCTCGGCCGCGCGAGTGGTTTTCTTGGCTCTGTTCGCGCTGCCAGTCGGATACGCGATGGCCTTCCCCGCGTCCCTCAACCCGGACGTGCAGGTGTTCATCGACAAGCAGGCGACCGACCGCCGGGCGCGGGAGGAGCTGGCCGCGGTGTTCGGGCCCGCCCCGGTGTACCGCGACCTGTCCGTTTCGTCGGCGCACCTGAAGGTGGTCAACATCACGGTTGCAGGCTCAGTGGGCACGCGGGCCGACCTTGAGCGGCTGCGGTCTCGGATCGTCGCGGAGTGCCCCGCTCTCCGCATGTGCTTCCTGCACTGGGATGTCTCCCTGCGAGACACCGGCGGGCGGGTGAGCGGCCCCGACCGGGACTTGTTCCAAGGCGCCCAACCCGGCGCCGCACCTGACCGGGGGCCGCCAAGCCGGCCCCGGCGGGTGAGCTGATTGTTCGCGAAGTGGACCCGTAACCAGTTCTGGGAGACGGCAGCGCTCTTCGCCCGGCGGTTCGTCGGGTGCCGCCTTGGCGCGCCGCAGGCGCGTGTCGGGACGGGGCGGGACGGCCAGCGGCACGGCCGGTCGGGCGACGGCTTCGCCTCCCTGTGCGGGCCCGGTGGCCCAATGCGTTTGAGTGAGCGGTCCGGCGCCGCGCGTGCCAGCCGGTCCGTTCAGGAAGGCGCTCGCAGAACCGGACGCGCGGACACCTCGGCGACGCGCCGACGGAGCGCCGCGCGGGCCGGCCACAGATGGGCCGGTCCGTGTGTACCGGCTGCGCGCGCGGCGGCGGTGGCCGTCGGTTCGGTGCAAATCGTGACGCCGCCGGTTCCGGCGGTGCGGCCCGGGACGCGCAGCCCGGGGCGCTCGACAAGTACGTTGCCGCCGAACATGGCCGATCCGGCCCGGGAGCGAAAGGGCCATCGTTCTAACCCACCCGCGTCATCAGCTCCGCGGGAGAACCCCAACGCACGACCGGTCACCGGCCCGCCGGCGCATCGCGCCCGACCCCTTCCGCACCACCTGAGCCGACCCAGCAGTTTCAAGTGGTCAGTACTCAGTACGGGCTTCACCCCGTTCCGTGCGCCCTTCCAATCCCGGTGCTCGGTTCTCGTCTGTTCGGCTCGCTGATAGCTGACCACTCAGCACTTGAAACTACTGGACCCGCAATGCGGCCGTTGCTTTACGGCACCACCACCCCCTCTCGGAAAAAATCGCGAGATGCATATTGATTTACTCAGTTATACAAAGTAAATCTACGTAGGCGATTTGTCGTATTGCTTCTCAGCCCACGAGGGATTTATGCGAGCGCGTGCCTCGATAGCCCGATCGGCGTTCACCCTGATCGAGCTGCTGGTGGTGATCGCGATCATTGCGATCCTCATCGGCCTGCTCCTCCCGGCGGTGCAAAAGGTGCGCGAGGCCGCGGCCCGGATGAGCGACCAGAACAACCTGAAGCAGCTGGCCCTCGCGGCCCACAACTTCCACAGCGCCAACGAGCGGCTGCCCGGTTACCAGCCGGCCCCGGGCGGGTCGTCGGTCGCCTCCTACGGGTACTCGGTCCACGCGTTCCTGCTGCCGTACATCGAGCAGGAGCCGCTGGGCCGGACGTTCGACCCGAACGCGCAGCAACTGTTCTTCGGTTCGGCCCCGTTCGGCACGTTCAACCCGGCCCTCGCGCCCACCGCCGTGGCCCCGATCAAAACGTTCCTGAACCCGGCGGACGGGCAGGACCCGGTGTGCACCATCCTGTCCGGCGGGGCGCCCCACGCCGGCACCAACTACGCGGCCAACATCGGCAGCGGGCTGGACGCCAACGACACAACCAACAACCCCCAGAAGTCGAACGGGACCGACCTCCGGTTCCCGTCCGACGGGCTGTTCTGGTCCGGCTCCCGGGTGCGGCTGACGGACGTCACGGACGGCACCTCGAACACCCTGATGTTCGCCGACATCGTGCGCGGGCCGAACGTCAGTCTGACCGGCACACCCTACACGGCGCTGACACCGGATCAACGGCAGCGGCTGTACGCCAGCGTCGGCGGCGGGCGCAGCCCGGTGTCCGCCGCGCCGGGCGGGCTGAACCCGCCGATCGCCGCAGCGGAGGCGCACACGGCGACCAGTTGGACCGGCAACCGGGGCGGCTCGTGGATCTGGGGGCAGCCGTACACCAACGGGTTCACCGCCGCCATGACGCCCAACAGCCCGACGCCCGACATGAGCGGGCACGGGCAGGGGTGGTTCACGTCCCGCAGCCCGTTCGCCGGCGGGGTCAACGCGGCCCTGGCGGACGGGAGCGTCCGGTTCGTTCGCGACTCGATCTCGATCGCCACCTGGCGGGCGACCGCCACCCGCGCCGGCGGCGAGGTGCTCAGCGGCAACGACTTCTAACCTCCCCGGAGAACGCACGAATGTTTCCGCTCGTACTGCTCGCGGGCTGCGCCGCCGCCGACGCGCCCGTACCCACCGACACGTGGCCCGGGTTCCGCAACGACGGGTCCGGGTGTACGACCGCCCGCGCCCTGCCCCTGACGTGGGGGCCGAAAGAGAACGTGGCGTGGCGCACGGCGCTGCCGGGGTACGGCCAGTCGTCGCCGGTGGTGTGGAAGGGCCGGGCGTTCGTCACCGCCGTCGAGGGGCCGGAGAAGGAGAAGGCGCTCGTCGTCGCGGTGGACCTGCGGACCGGCGCGGTGGTCTGGAAGAAGGAGTTCGCGGCCACCCAGAAGGGGAAGAACAACCCGATGATGAGCCGCGCCGGGCCGACCCCGGTGGTCGACGCCGAGGGCGTGTACTGCCTGTTCGAGAGCGGCGACCTGCTCGCCCTGTCGCACGACGGCGGCAAGTTGTGGCACCGGTCGCTCACAAAAGAGCACGGCGAATTCAAGAACAACCACGGGCTGGGCAGCTCGCTCGCGCAGTCGGGCCGGGCGGTGTTCGCGCAGGTCGATCACGCCGGGCCGTCGTACCTGCTCGCGGTCTGCAAGGCCGACGGCAAGGAGCTGTGGAAGGCCGAGCGCCCCAGCCGCACGTCCTGGGCCTCGCCCGTCGCCACGGCGCTCGGCGGCAAGCCGGTGGTGCTCGCGAGCGGCGGCGGCACGCTGACCGCCTACGACGCCGGGTCCGGCAAGGAACTGGCGGCGCTCGCCGGGCTGACCGGGAACACGATCCCGTCGCCGACCGTGTCGGGCGACCTGGTCGCGGTCGGCGCGGGCGAGAACCGGATGAAGCCGGACGCCGCCGCGTCGGCGAAATCGAACTGCCTCGTGCGGTTCGGTGCGAAGGGCGACCGGGCCGCGTTCGAGCCGGTGTGGAGCGGCAAGAAGGCGATCAGCCACCACGCCAGCCCGCTCGTCTACAAGGGGCACGTGTACTTCGTCACCAAGCTCGGGCTGGTCCACTGCCTCGACCTGAAGACCGGCGCGGAGCGGTACGCGGAGCGGCTCGACGACGAGGTGTGGGCCACCCCGATCGGGGCCGGGGACCGGGTGTACTTCTTCGGCAAGTCGGGCGTCACCACGGTGCTCAAGACCGGTTCCGAGTTCGAGCGGCTGACCGTCAACCGGCTGTGGTCCAAGGCGGACTCCACGGCGCGCCTGGAGGCCGCGAAGAGGGCCGCGGCGGACGCGCTGCCGAAGCCGCCGGAGGGCAAGGGGCCGGGAGGGGGGCCGCCCGTGCCGAAGGCGGAACTCGAAGCCACCCGGTACTCGGCCGTGGGCGACGTGGTGTACGGCGCCGCCGCCGTGGACGGCGCCATCTTCGTCCGCACCGGGACCGAACTGATCTGCGTCCGCCAACCCAAGTGACCGACCCGCCAGGAGAACGATGATGCGCTACGCGCAGTGGTTCGTGACGATGG
Source organism: Gemmata sp. (assembly GCA_036405095.1). GTDB lineage: Bacteria > Planctomycetota > Planctomycetia > Gemmatales > Gemmataceae > Gemmata. The sequence continues at coordinate 10,490 of DASWYH010000723.1, forward strand.
GCGTCTTCGTCGGCGCCGTCTCGGCCGGTGCCGACGACAAGGCGCCCGCCCAGGCGAAGCCCCCGGAGCCGATCACCCGGCTGTTCGTTCAGGACCTGAAGACCTGTTCGCTCAAGTGGGCCGACGTGACGGTCGGGGCGGACAAGAAACTCGCCCTCGGGCCGCTCGCGGGGGTCACCGGGTTCAAGAAGCTCGACCCGGCGAAGCAAAAACTGGTGCAGATGCGCGAGTCCGGGAGCCTGGTGTGTGTCGGGGTCCGCGACGACGCGGAGGGCACGTTCGAGAGCGGGTGGGTGCTGGTCCGGTCCGGGGTCGGGTACGCCGACCACGGGGACCATGGGCACTGGGCCTACAAGAAGGCCCCCGAGGTGATCGACAGCCGGCTCGACGCCAAGCAGGGCAACCCGGCCCACCTGTACCTGTACGACGGGTGGTTCTACCTCGCCAACGACCGGCTCAACGGGTACACCCGCATCGATCCCGGGCAGTACGCCACCAACGAGGGCCGGGCGCTGGGCAAGGGGAAGCCGCAGTTCGTGACCGGGGGCGGCGGGCACATCACCCTGGCGGTCGTCGACAACAAGGTCGGGTACGGGTGCTGGATCGACGGCGGCGGGCCGAACAAGGGGCGCGTCGATGTGTCCCCGGTGGGCGTCGGCGCGAGGCCCGAGCCGGCGTACTCGTTCGCGCTCCCGAGCGGCGGCACCCACGGGGCCACCGCGTGCGCCGGGAAGGTGTTCTTCGCACCGTCCGCGGGCGTGTGCTGGGTGGACGCGGACCCGGGGCTGAAGCTCAAGAGCGAGCAGGTGAAGGTGCGGCACATCGACCTCGGCACGGAGGGCGACAGGCCGCGCCGCACCGGGGCGTTCGCGACGCATGGGCACCACGTCCTGTTCGTCACCGGCAAGGACGCGCCCAACCTGGTCGTGCTGAACGCCAAGCACCCGGACCCGAAACCGGTGTTCCTCCCGCTCGCCGTCAAGAAGGGCGCGCACGCGGGCACCCCGGAGGTGGTCACGTCGGCGGACGGGAAGACCTACGCGCTGGTGTTCCACGACCGGGTGAAGGACAGCGACGCGGCCGACGCGCTGGAGGTGATCGCACTCGACCCGAACGGGGACGGGGACTTCTCCGACGCCAAGTCGGTGAAGGTGCTGACGGTCGGGAAGAGCGCCGTCGAGGGCCACTTCGGGCACCACAGTATCGCGTTCGACGCGGACCGCCGGTACGGGTTCTTCACCAACCCGGGGGACGGCACGCTTTCGGCCCTGTCGCTCAAGACGCTCGACGTGGTCGCCACGTTCACCGTCGGCGGCACCCCGACGGCCGTCGTCGCCCGCGGCGGCGAGGACCACGACGACTGACCCGCGCCGGGCGGGCCGTATCCCTGACGGAGGCGAGACATGTCGATTCGTGGGCGCCGGGCCGACCTCCGGCGCCGGGCCGCGGCCCTGCTCGACCAGCAACTGTGGTGCTGGGGGCGGGACGTCGCGCGCCCGGAGGGGAACGTGCTGCTCGGGCTCGGGATGTGCCGCTACCGCGCCACCGGCGCGCGGGGCGGGACCGCGTACACCGGCCGCGTCGCCGGCGACGGGGTCGTGTGGCTGTGGGGCTTCGGACTGCTGTACGGCCTCCCCGACCTGGGGGGCGTGTTCCTGCGGCGGAACGGGTTCGAGCCGCTGCTGCTCGACCGCCCGCCGGGGCGCCCGGTTCACCGCCCGGAGCACGTCGGCCCGTGCGCGCGACCGGTCACAGCCCGGCAGCGGGCGACCGCCGGCACACTGGTCCGGGCCGCGGCCGACTGGATCGCCGGGTACGAGCACTGGGTCGCCGAGACGTTCGGCGCCGCCTACCGCGAGGCGACGCTGGCCGCCCGCGACAGGGCCCCGGCGGTCCCGGGGCCGGTCATGGCGAAGGCGTGGGAGCACCTGGCGAAGAAGGCGCCCCGCCTCGCCCCTCAGACGCAACCCGACGGGGCGCGGGGGGCGCTCCTCGCCAGCCTGTGCCCCCTGATCCGCTCACTCCCGGCCCCGGCGCTCCCGCGGGAGCGGCGCGACGCCCTCCGACAACAGAGGTATCGAACCGCATGACCACGATCCGCGAAGCGGGCACGAGGCTGCCCGTCACCGTTCTGTCCGGGTTTCTCGGCGCCGGCAAAACCACACTGCTCAACCACGTCCTCGCCAACCGCCAGGGGCTGAAGGTCGCGGTGATCGTCAACGACATGTCCGAGGTGAACGTCGACGCGGCGCTCGTCCGGGACGGGGGCGGCCTGTCGCGGACCGAGGAGAAGCTGGTCGAGATGCAGAACGGGTGCATCTGCTGCACCCTCCGCGAGGACCTGCTCAAGGAGGTGGCGAAGCTGGCGGCGGACGACCGGTTCGACTACCTGCTCATCGAGTCGACCGGCGTCTCGGAGCCGCTCCCGGTGGCCGAGACGTTCACCTTCGAGGACGGGACCGGGGCGTCGCTCGGCGCCGTGGCCCGGCTCGACACGATGGTCACGGTGGTGGACGCCCGCAGCTTCCTCGACGACTTCCAGTCGCTGGACTCGCTCACCGACCGGCGCCTGTCGCTGGGCGAGGCGGACGAGCGGGACGTGGTGAACCTGTTGGTCGATCAGGTCGAGTTCGCCGACGTGATCGTGGTGAACAAGATCGACGGCGTGCCGCGCGAGCGCCTGGACCGACTGTTCGCGATCCTCCGCCGGCTGAACGCGACGGCGAAGCTCGTCCCGGCGGCCTACGGCCGGATCGACCTGCACGAGATTCTGGACACCAAGCGGTTCGACTTCGAGAAGGCGTCGGCCGCGCCGGGGTGGATGGCCGTGCTCCGCGGCGACGAGCGGGCCGAAACGGCCGAGTACGGGATCACCAGCTTCATGTACCGCGCGCGGGTGCCGTTCCACCCCGAACGGCTCCACACGTTCATGCTGAACAAGCCGCTGCTCGCGGGGCTGCTCCGGTCGAAGGGGTTCTGCTGGATCGTGACGCGCCCGAAGTGGGCCGCGCTGTGGTCGCACGCCGGGCGCGTGATGGAGCTGTCGCCGAACGGCGTGTGGTGGGCCGACGTGCCGCGGGACCGGTGGCCGACCGACCCGGGCGAGCGGGCCGACGTGCTCGCCGAGTTCGACGGCCCCCACGGCGACCGCCGGCAGGAGCTGGTGTTCATCGGCCAACAGATGGACGAGCCGGCGATCCGCGCCGCGCTCGACGCTGCGCTGATGACGGATGCCGAAATGGCCGGCGGGCCGGCGGTCTGGTCGAAGCTCCGCGACCCGCTCCCCGCGTGGCCCGACCCGGAGCACGCGCTCGCGGAGGGCACACCATGAGGACGGGGAGCGCCGCCCGGGTCCGGCTCCAGCGGCTCGCAACTTACGACTTCTCCCCGGCCTTCAGCGCGAAGGTGCGGCGCGCGCTGTACAACCCGCTCGGCATCCTGGTCGTCGCGGCGCTGGCGTCCCTCCTGTGCGGGTTCTTCCTGCACGCCCAGGGGTTCGTCCTGGCCGGCGGGATCGTCGCGGTCGTCGGCCTCGGGGTCGTTTGGCCCTGGGTGTCGCTCCGCGGGCTGACCGGTGCCCTGGCGTTCGAGCGGGCCCGCGTCGCGGAGGGCGAGCCGGTCGGGGTGCGGCTGACGCTCCGGAACCGGCTCCCGTGGGCCGCGTGGGGGCTGGCCGTGCGGGACGGGTTCGGTGGGGACGGGGGCGCACCCGCCGCGGCGGTCGCGTCCGCGCCGGGGCGCCGCACCGCGGTGTGCCGCTGGTCGTTCGCCCCCACGCGACGAGGCGTGTTCCCGCTCGCGGTCCCGCGGATCGGCACCGGGTTCCCGTTCGGGCTGTGGGAAACCGCCCGCCGGGTCGCGGTCGAGGCGCCCCTGATCGTGTGGCCGAAGACGTTTCCGGTCGGCCCGGTGCCGCCGGTGAGCGGCGACCGGCAGGTGGAGGGGAACGTGTCGCGGAGCAAGGTCGGCACCACCGGGGACGTGCTCGGCGTGCGCCCGTACCGCCGGGGCGACTCGCCGCGCCGCATCCACTGGGGCCAGTCCGCCAAGCACGACCGGCTCGTCGTGTGCGAGCTCCAGTCGAACAGCCGACCGGTGATTCAGCTCGTCCTCGACGCGGACCCGAGTGTTCACGCCGGGACCGATGAGCGCGGCTCCCGCGAATGGGCCGTCCGCGTGGTGGCGAGTCTGGCGAAGGGGTGGCTCGAAGCCGGCGCGCACGTGGGCCTCGCGTGGGCCGGGTTCGACCTCCCACCCGCGTCGGGGATGGGGCAGGTACACAAGATACTCGACGCGCTGGCGGCCCTGCCGGACGCGGTTTGCGGACCGCTCGCGGACGTGCTCGCGTGCCCGGTGTGCCGCGGGTTCCGCGACGGCCTCCAGGTGATTGTCACTACCGACCGCGCGCACGCCCACAGCGCATGC
>DASWYH010000724.1:0-1537 GCA_036405095.1 Gemmata sp.
GACCCTGATCCCGACCGAGACACAACAACTGCCGGTGAGGAACCCAGCTCTCGCCGGTTGTTGAGATACAACCGCATCAACTGTGAACGCTTACAAATATTTATTGTTCGTAGACCTCCTGTTCGGTCGCCCACTCGTGCCCCGGGCCGGCGACCTCGGCGTAACTCACCTCGTGGCCCTCATTCGTGTGCTCATCGCGGTTCTCGCGGGCGAAATCGACCGACGGCAACGTGTCCGGATCTCCGCTCCGTGAACGATCATCACGGTGAACCTGCGGTCGGCCTTGGCCCCGCCGAGCGTTTGTACCCCGAGTAGCCCGGAGCGCGACGCGACCGCGGCAACGGTTTGGGCTCGCCCCTTGCCCACCAGATGTACGCAATTTCCACCACTCGACGTGCCCCCACGACCACGCGGCCGAGGGCGCTCTCGTGTCGCTTTTTGATCACCACGAATCGGGCACGAAGAACACGAGGTCCGCTTTGACCTTTGCCGGGGTCAACCGCCGCGACTGCCCTGCGATCCGTGACAACAGAAGCGGAAGCAACGGGCGCATGGGGAGCCCTCGGGCCGTGGAAATCTGCCCCGCGATCCGGCGGGCGTGTCCGCGTTAAGGGATTCACGCGGGCGGGCTTGGTGTTCCGTCAGAGGGCACGACAATAGCGGCAAGCACCCGAACGGAGCCGAATCATGACCCGCGTTGTCCTCGGAAGCCGCAACAAGAAGAAACTGAAGGAAATGGCTGCGCTGCTCGGCGACCTGCCACTCGACCTGACCGATTTGACCCCGTACCCCGATGCGCCCGAGGTCGAAGAAACAGCAGGCACGTTCGTCGGGAACGCGACCCTGAAGGCGACGCAACTCGCCCCCGTTCTGGGCGCGTGGGTGATTGGCGAGGACAGCGGCTTGTGCGTCCCGGCGCTGGGCGGCGCGCCCGGAGTGGACTCCGCACTCTACGCCGGTGTACACGGTGCCGACGAGGCCAACAACGACAAACTGCTGCGCGAGATGGCGCACCTCACCGGTGCGGACCGGAGCGCGTACTACATCAGCACCGCGGTCCTGTCCGATCCGACCGGAACCGTGGTCACCGCGGTCGAGGGGCGGTGCCACGGGACCATCGCGGAGGCGCGCCGGGGGACCGGCGGTTTCGGCTACGACCCGCTGTTCCTGGTAGCGGAGTACGGGAAAACCTTCGGCGAGTTGCCGTCCGAGGTGAAACAGCAGATGAGTCACCGGGCGAAGGCGTTCGCCGAACTGCGCCCGGTGCTGGAGCGGCTCGCAAAGCGGGGCTCCGCCGGGTGAACATTGATCCGGGAATTCGCACCCCGCCACAAAGCCGCCGTCTCGCTGGCCCCCCTTGCCCTTCCCAATCCACCGCCCCGGGTGGGGTGTGGTCGCGAACCCAGGGGCACGACCACACGGATCCGCATTAAACCCGGCCGTGCGCCGGGTTCGCGTGCCGGCGGGGGCGGCCGGGTTCTCGGGTATCAGGTCCGGGCGGTGTGGTTCCGCCGCCGGTAGCAGCCCGTCGCCCTGG
>DASWYH010000725.1:0-10291 GCA_036405095.1 Gemmata sp.
CACGACGTTCCGTATCGTGCTGTACGCGGCCGACAAGGCCACCGCGAAGAAGGCCGCCGGCGCCGCGTTCGCCCGCGTCGGTGAACTCGACGGGATCATGAGCGACTACAAAAAGGACAGCGAACTGATGCGGTTGTGCAAGCAGTTCGCAACACAAGTGGGCGAGCCGGTCGCGGTCGGCACGGACCTGTTTTTTGTGCTCCAGAAAGCCGGAGAACTGTCCCAGAAATCGGACGGCGCGTTCGATGTGACCGTTGGGCCGGTCGTGCAGTTGTGGCGCCTCGCGCGCCGCACGCAGGTACTCCCCGATCCGAAAGAGTTGGCGAGCGCCCGGGAGAAGGTCGGCTACCAGAAAGTGAAGCTCGATCCCGCGAAAGGAACCGTTCAACTCACCACCCCCGGGATGCAACTCGACCTCGGCGGGATCGCCAAGGGGTACGCAGCCGACGAAGCCCTGAATCTCCTGCGAGAGAAGTTCGGCATCAAGCAAGCTCTGGTCGCCGCCTCCGGCGACATCGCGTGTGGTGACGCGCCGCCGGGAGAAAAGGCGTGGAAGGTCGATATCGCGCCGATCGCGAAGAACCAGAAACCGCGCCCGCTGAAACTCGTCAACGCCGCGGTCTCCACGTCCGGCGACCTCGAACAGTTCGTGGAGATCGGCGGTGTGCGGTACTCGCACGTCCTCGACCCGAAAACCGGTCTCGGGCTCACCGGGCGCCGCAGCGTAACGGTCATCGCGCCCAACGGTATCACCGCCGACAGTATGACGAAAGCGGCCAGCGTTCTCCCACCCGAACGAGGGTTGAAGCTCATCGAAGGCACGCCCGGCGCAGCGACCTATATTGTCGTTCTTGATAAAGACGGAAAGCCCGTTACAACCGCGAGCGGGCGATTTCCGAAAGAGTGAGCGAGCAACCTTCTCCTGATGCTCGGCCGGCATGTGTCAGAATGATGTTTGCTACCGTGTTGCACGCTGCGCGACGAAGAAACGGATTTATCCTGCCGCCGCGACATCATCCGGCGAATTTTCATTTCTTCTTCATGGTTTAGCCGGTTCCGGGTCTTTTATGAGTGAAAATGGAATCTGATGAAACTATTTGCGGATTCGCGCGTACTAAGTGTGGTTCACCTGCCCGTTCTGCCCATGTGCTCGCCCTGTTAGTTGGTCCGAAATCTGAATTTCGGACCGTGGTTCATTAGTCGAGTTTTCATCTGGGGACGTGGAAGCCCTGTGACCGTTGCGGTTCATTCACCCGTTCAACGGATGGGTCGCCTTCATCCGGACCCCCGCGGATCGCCCACCGCGGGGGTTTTTCTTTTTCCATGAGCCGCTTCCGTTTATCGTAAGGCACTTCTCCCAACTGAGGTGCCGTCATGCCTTCTGCCGACCGCCGCACGTTTCTGACGTCTTCTGCACTGGCAGCTTCGACCCTCCTGGTCGAAGGCTCGCGTGGGTTCGCGGCCAACGACACGCTTCAAATCGGGCTGATCGGGGTCGGTGGCCGGTGCAAGCACCTGCTGAAGTCGTTCCCGGCGCTGCCGAACGTCAAGATCACCGCGGTGTGTGACGTGTTCGCGGACAACCTCGACGCCGCCAAGAAGCTCGCCGACCCGAAAGCGTTCGCCGCCTCGAAGCACGAAGAGTTGCTCGCCCGGAAAGACGTGGACGCGGTCCTGATCGCGTCGCCGGACCACTGGCACGTGCCGCTCACGGTCGATGCGTGCAAAGCGGGCAAAGACGTGTACGTCGAAAAACCGCTCACGCACGACCTGACCGAGGGCCGAGCGGTGATAGCCGCGCAGAACGAGAACAAGCGCGTGGTGCAAGTGGGCACCCAACAGCGGAGCATGACGCACGTGCTCGAAGCGTACAAGCTCCTGAAAGCGGGCACGATCGGCAAGGTCCACAAGGTCCACTGCACCTGGAACCGCAACGCGAACCGGTTCCAGCGCGGCAAGGAAGCGCTCGACGCGAGCAAAGTGGACTGGAAACGCTTTTTGGGCACCGCGAAGGCCCAGGAGTTCGACGCCTACAAGTTCCGTCAGTGGCGCTGGTTCTGGGACTTCGGCGGCGGCATCTTCACCGACCTCATGGTTCACTGGCTCGACGTGGTTCACTGGTTCCTGGACCTCGACCACCCGGCGTCGGCGGCCAGCGCCGGGGACTGGTTCGCGGCCAAAGGCGTGTGGGAAACGCCCGACACCGTACAAACCCTGTTGCGATACCCCGGCAAGCAAGTTCAAGTTCACTTCGAAGGAACGTTCAGCAACAACCGGAACGGCTCGATGTGCGAGTTCATGGGCACGGAGGGCACGCTGTACGTTGATCGCGGGCGCTACGAGATCATCCCGGACCGCGGGAAAAAGCTCCCGGAACCGAAGTCACTCGTACTGGGCACCGGCGACAAGGGCCTGGACTTCTATGACAAGCCCGATGGTGAGTTGCTGCACCTGACGAACTGGATCGAGTGCATACGGGACCGTTCGAAAAAAGTGGCTTGCCCGGTCGAAGCCGGGGTGAGCGCTGCGAGCGGGGCGCACCTGGCGAACCAGTCGCTGCGCACCGGGCAGATTGCGGTGTGGAAAGAATAAGCATCCAGGGCGCCATTCTTCGGCGGGTTCGGCCGAGCACCCTGTTGGGTGCGCCAGGCGGTGAGGAGCCCGTTCAAGGATCGGTCGTGCTCCCGGAGCGCGGGCCGGGCAGGTACTCGCTAACCGGCTTTCTTGTGTCGTGGTTCAGGTCGCCGGGAACGTGGACGTCCATTTCGCCTTCAGCGCGCTGTTGATGCGCGCGGCGCACCGCGGGGGGATCGGGTACGGCTCGCCGCCCTTGTACAGCTCGATCGTTTTCCGGATGTTGTCCACCACCACCTGACACGGGTTGCACCCCGCCAGGTGCTCGGCGAACTCCCGGCACACGGCAACGACGGTTTCGTCGTCAACGTAGTCGTTGAGCGCCTTCAGGATCTCTTCGCAGCTCATCGCCGGCCCGGTCGGCTCGGACATACGCCGCCTCGCTCAGCCGTGTTGGTGGTCGGGGAACAGGCGGCGGCCCTCGTCGCCGAGGACCCGGGTGAGCCGCTCGCGCAGCGCCAGCCGCGCCCGGAGCAGCCGCACCTTCACCGCGGACTCGGTCGCGCCCGTCAGGTCGGCGGTCTCGCGCACCGAGAAGCCCTCAATGTCGCGGAGCACGAACACCACGCGGTACTTCTCGTCGAGTTCCGCCAGGGCCGCGTCGATGAGGGCTCGCACCTCCTTGCGCTCGGCGAGGTCGGCGGGATCGTCGCGCCACGGGGCGATGAACTCGGGGTGCGGAACGTCGGCGTAGCCCTCGTCCGGGGCGCCCGCGGTGCCCGTCGGGGCGGTGGGCAGCCCGCGGCGCTTGCGGAGCAGTTTCAGCGCGTGGTTGGTGGCGATCCGCAGCACCCACCCGGCGACCGCGCACTCGCCCCGGAACGCGCGCAGGTGCTCGACCAGGCTCAGGAACGTTTGCTGCGCCACGTCCTCGGCATCGTGGGCCTCGCCGACGATCCGAAGCGCGAGCGCGTACACGCGGTTTTGGTAGCGCGCCACCAGTTCCTCGAACGCCGCGAAGTCCCCCGTTTGCGCGCGCCGCACCAGCCCCAGATCGGGGTCGGTGGGAGCCTCGGGTGTGGGAGCCGGGTTCGTCATTCGCGTGCGGCGCGGGGGCGAATGGTCCTACGCTACGCACGCACCGCGGTACGGACCAGTCCGCGTCACTTGTCCTCGGGGAACCCGCCTTTCACCAGCGCCTTGAATCCTTCCTTGAGCGGGCGCACGTCGTAGCCCTGTTTCTTGAGGATCTCGGCCGCGGCGAGGCACCGCTTCCCCGATCCGCAGTGCAGGTACACGATGCTCCCCGCCGGGAGGGTCTTCTTTAGGTCGCCTTCGGGCACGCCCTTCTTGAGGTCCGAGAGCGCGACGTGTTTGGCGCCCTTCAGGTGCCCGGCCTGCCACTCGTCGGTCTCGCGCACGTCCACCAGGACCGCCTTCCCATCGCCAACATTCTTCTTGACCACGGCGAGCGTGTCGCCCGTGTGTTCCGCCGCGCACGCGGCGCCCGACAGCGCGAACAGCGTCCCCGTGATCCAAGCGAATCGGCCCATCGCTCCGTTCCTCCTCTGAATAGCCGGCCCCGTGCCGCCGATCGGAATGACCCGCGACCCGCCACCGGGTTACACGGAAGCACCGGATTTCAGAACCGCGTAACTTTTGGGCCGGCTCGCGGATCGAGCGCATGAACCAGGAGGAGAGTTCCGCCACACCCCCGGCCGCGTTTGCCGCCCCGGCGTGGGCCGATGTGGCTCCCGAAGCCGGATCCGAACTGTTGCTCCCGTTGACCGGAGGCCGATTCATGTTCCCGACCAGATTCGCCCGCGTCGTGTGGTCACCGGGGCTCGCGTTCGGGTTCGTCGTGCTGCTCGCCGCGACCGCGGGGCTGGCGCAGCGGCCCGCGAACGGCCCGCCCGCCGGCAAGGGCAAGGGCACAGGTAAGGACGCGAGCTTCGCCGCGGACCGCGACGTATTCCACTTCCTGTTGGAGAACCGCAAGGACATCCGCCGCACCGTCAAGGACACCAAGACCGGTGTCGAAACGGTGACCGAGTCCGACAAGCCGGAGGTGGCGAAGCAGATCCAGGCGCACGTCGCCGCGATGCACGCCCGCGTTACGAGCGGAAAGGGGCTACACTATCGCGACCCGCTGTTCGCCGAGCTCTTCAAGCACCACGACAAGATCGTGATGAAGGTCGAGAAGACCGCCAAGGGCGTATCGGTGACCGAGTCCTCAGACGAGCCCTATGTCGCGCAACTGATCCAGGCGCACGCGCGGGTGGTGTCGAAGTTCATCGAGAACGGGTTCGCCGAGGCCCACAAGAACCACCCGCTGCCCGGCAAGCCGGAGGCGAAACAGCCGTGACCACCGACCCCGCGCCCGGCCCGAGCCCGGGCGCCACCCCGACCCCGAGGCGCACCGTGGACGTACTCGTTTTGCTTGGCTTCTTCGTGCTGTGGGTGGTCCTGCAAGCCTGGGTGCTGCCGAAGGCCGGTGTACGCACCTGAATGAGCGGGGGGTGCGAGCCGCGGTCGCGGCCGAACGGCACCCGAACGGTAAACGAGCCGAACCCGCTCCCGAACGCGGACATAGAGGACCGCAACCAACCATGACAACAGCGACAACAGCGCCCGCGCCGCGCGGCTGGGCCGCTCCCGTTCGGACCGTCGGCACGGCCCTCCTCGCGCTCGCCGCGTTGGCCGCGTTCCTCGCCTGGATGGGCGGCGCGTTCCGCGCGAAGGTGGAACCGGGTGAGGCGCCTGTCCCGCATGACAGCGCCGCGGGCCGCACCCTCGCGACGGTCGAGAAACAAACGGTGGCGGAGTTGGCGCCGGTTGTCGGCAGCGTGCAGCCGCGCCGACGCACCGAGGTCTCTTCGCAGGTGCTGGCCCGCATCGTCGATGTGAAGGTGCGGCCCGGGGACACGGTGCAGCCGGACCAGGAGCTGATCCGGCTCGACAACCGCGAGCTGCTGGCGCAAGAGGCCGAGGCACAGGCCGCGGCGGCCGTCGCCGAGGCCGACCTCGTATTGCGGAAGGTCGATTACGCCCGCGCGGTGAAGGAGCGCGACAGCAGCGTCATCAGCGCCGCCGACTTCGCCCGGTACGAGGGCGCCTTCAAGGTGTCCGAGGCCCAGGTGAAGCGGGCCAAGGAGAACATCAACCGGCTCGCGGTGCAACTGACGTACACGCGCATCCTCGCGAACGCGCGGGGCGTGGTGGCCGACCGGTTCGCGGACCCCGGCGACATCGCCAACCCCGGCAAGGTGCTCATGGTGATCTACGACCCGGCCGAACTCGAACTCCACGTGAACGTCCCCGAGGGACTGGCGCCCGACCTGCGCGAGGGGCAAAAGCTGGGCGTCGAGATCGAGGCCGCCGGGCTCAAGGGCGCCACCGGGGTGGTGCGCGAGGTGGTGCCGCTGGCGCAACAAGCGAGCCGCTCCGTGCTGGTGAAGGTGACCCTGCCGCGGGTGCCGTCGGCGAAGCCGCTGTTGCCCGGGATGTACGGCCGGGTGGGCGTCCCGGTGGGGACCGCGGAGCGGCTGTTCGTGCCGCGCGCCGCGGTGCACCAGCTCGGGCAGCTCGATCTCGTGGCAGTGGCCGGCGCCGATGGCACCCTGGGCCGCCGGTTCGTTCGCACCGGCCCGGTAACCGGTGACCGGGTCGAAATCCTCGCGGGCCTGAGCGCGGGCGAACGGGTCGCGCTCCCGGCCCGCTGATCCTCAAAACAAGCGCACACAGATGTCCAGCCCGCACCCCGACCAGAGCTTCGTGTCCCGCGTGGTCGCGGCGTTCCTGCACGGGAACCTCTCGGTCCTCCTCATCCTGCTGATGCTCGCGTGCGGCGCGGCGGCGCTGGTGCTCACCCCGCGCGAGGAGGACCCGCAGATCGTCGTCCCGCTCGCGGACATCTACGTCCGCATGCCCGGTGCGACCGCGGAAGAGGTCGAACAGCAGGTGGCCTCGAAGCTCGAGCGGCTGCTCAGCCAGATCGACGGTGTGGAGTACGTGTACTCGATGTCGCGCCCCGGCGAGGCGATCGTAACCGTGCGGTTCTACGTCGGCGAGGGCCGCGAGGCGAGCCTCGTCAAGCTGCACAACAAGGTCATGATGAACGCCGACGCGGTCCCGCCCGGGGTCACCGGCTGGGTGGTCAAGCCGGTCGAGATCGACGACGTGCCGTTCGTGACCGTCACCCTGTGGAGCCAGACGGGCGACGATTTCGCCCTCCGCCGGGTGGCCGAACAGGTCGAGGTGGCGCTGCAGAGCGTCCCCGACACCGCGCGGACCGAAGTGGTCGGCGGGCGCCGGCGGCAGTTGAAGGTGACACTCGACCCCGAGCGCATGACGGCCCGACAGGTCACCCCGCTCGACGTGGACCGCGTGCTCCGCGGAGCGAACGTGAACGTCCCCGCGGGCACCCTGCGCGCGAACAACCATACGGTCACCGTCGAGGGCGGGCCGTTCGTGCAGACCGCGAAGGAACTTGAAACGCTCGTGGTCGGCGTGTTCGACCGCAAGCCGGTGTACGTGCGCGAGATCGCGACCGTGACCGACGGACCGGAGGAGCCCGGCGACTACACCCGCATCAGTTTCGGCCCCGGGGCGAAGGACCGGCCCGCCGGCGCCGGCGATCACCCGGCGGTCACCATCGGCGTCGCGAAGCGCAAGGGGAGCAACGCGGTCGCGGTGGCCCACGGCATCGAGGCCAAGCTGAACGAGCTCCGCGGAACGGTGCTCCCGCACGACATCGAGGCCCGCATCACCCGCAACAACGGCGAAACGGCCGACGAGAAGGTGAACGAGCTGATCCGCGAGCTGGGGCTCGCCATCGTCATCGTCTCGGCGCTCGTGATGTTCTCGCTGGGCTGGCGCGAGGCGCTCGTCGTGGTCACCGCGGTGCCGCTCACGTTCGCGCTCACGCTGCTCGTGAACTACCTCGCCGGGTACTCGATCAACCGCGTCACCCTGTTCGCGCTCATCCTCGCGCTCGGGCTCGTCGTGGACGATCCGATCGTGGACGTGGAGAACATCTTCCGCCACTTCGGGCTGCGCAAGAAGCCGCCCCGCGAGGCGGTACTCGAAGCGGTCAACGAGGTGCGCCCGCCGATCATCGTGGCGACGCTGGTGGTGATGGTGTCGTTCCTGCCGATGGTGTTCATCACCGGCATGATGGGGCCGTACATGCGCCCGCTGGCGCTGAACGTGCCGGTCGCGATGTTCATGTCGATGGTGGTCGCTTTCACCGTGACGCCGTGGCTCAGCTACCACGCCCTGAAAGGGGTGTACGGGAACCCGGGGGCTCCGTCTCATCACGAGCCGGCCGACCCGCGCGGCACGTTCACGTATCGCGCCTATCGTGCGGTGCTGACCCCGTTCCTGCGCTCGCGGCTGGCGGCGTGGGCGCTCATCGGGTTCACGGGGCTGCTCGTTGCGGGGGCGTGCGTGCTACCGGCGCTCGGGTACGTTCCGCTCAAGATGCTCCCGTTCGACAACAAGAACGAGTTCCAGGTGCTGGTCGATTTGCCGGAGGGCACGACGGCCGAAACGACCGATGCGGTCCTCAAGGAACTGGCCGACGAGTTGCGGAAACAGAACGAGGTGGCCGAGGTGCTGTCGTTCGCCGGCACCGCGTCCCCGATGGACTTCAACGGGATGGTGCGGCACTACTACCTGCGCCGCGAACCGCACCGCGGCGACCTGCGGGTGAACCTGATCGCCAAGGAGGATCGCTCGGCGCAGAGCCACGCGGTCGCACTCCGCGTGCGCCCGGGGCTCGAAGCCATCGCGAAGCGCAACCGCGCGCGGATCAAGATCGTGGAAACCCCGCCGGGGCCGCCGGTGCTGAGCACGCTCGTTGCGGAGGTGTACGCCCGCCCCGGACAGAGCTACGCGGACCTCAAGGGCGACGCCCGGCACGTCCGCGCCCTGTTCGAGCAGGAACCGGGCGTCGTTGACATCGACGACACGTTCGAGGCCGAGCGCCCGCGCCTGGTGTTCCAGGTCGATAAGGAGAAGGCATCCGTCACGGGCATCACCACGGAACAGATCGCAAACACGATCCGCATCGGGGTGAACGGGATGACGCCCGGCGAGGGCGACCCGAAGGACTTCCGCGCCGGAACGGGGCACCTGCCGCGCGAGCTGAACCCGCTCACGATCCTGATCCAGATCCCGCAGAGCAGCCGCACCGGCCCGAACGACCTGCTCCGCCTCGGGGTGAAGACGCCCACGGGCGAGATCGTGCGCGTGGGCGAGTTGGGGCGGTTCGCCGAGGTGCCCGCCGAGCAGACCATCTACCACAAGAACCTCCGCCGGGTCGGGTACGTGAGCGCCGAGACCGCGGGCCGCACCCCGGCGGAAGCCGTGATCGGCCTCCTGTTCCAACTGCGCGATGCCCCGACGCCCGGCGGCGCGGAGGTGGTGTGGACCGGCGAGGGCGAGTGGAAAATCACGCTCGACGTGTTCCGCGACCTGGGCCTCGCTTTCGGCGGCGCGCTGCTGCTGATCTACATCCTGATGGTGTACCAGACCGGCAGCTACCTGATTCCGCTGGTGCAAATGATCTCGATCCCGCTGACGGTGGTGGGGATCATGCCCGGGTTCTGGCTGCTGAACCTCGCGACCGGTACGACGGTCGGCGGGTACGCGAACCCGGTGTACTTCACCGCCACGGCGATGATCGGCATGATCGCGCTGGCCGGGATCGCGGACCGCAACGCGATCCTGCTGCTCGACTTCATCCAGCACGTGCGCGCCCGCGGCGCGAGCCTCGAAGAGGCGCTGGTGGAGAGCGGCGCGGTGCGGTTCCGGCCGATCCTGCTGACGGCCGGGGCCGCGATGCTGGGCGCGTGGCCGATCACCCTGGACCCGGTGTTCAGCGGGCTCGCGTGGGCGCTCATCTTCGGGCTGGTCGTCTCAACCGCGTTCACGTTGCTGCTTGTGCCGGTCGTGTACTGGATGCTGTACCGTGAGCCCGCCCCGCCGGGAGCGTGACGCGCTCGGGGTGCGGCAACGGGTCCGCGGTTATTGTGCCGCCACCGACGGCGCGAGCAGAGCATCTGCGGAACCGGACCGGACTTGAACCCCGTTGGTCATTTTGCGCGCCCGCAATACCGCTCGTAACGCTTGCGGGCCGCCGCCGGAACCGTTTGGTGCGATTGTGCTCAATGTGCCGGCGCGGTTTTGCCGCCTGCACAACGGGCGCCGCGCGAGAAGATATCACGAAGTGCGTTCGGCACTTGTGTCCGCTCGCAAGCGGTTTACAATTACTGATAACGTTCCGCCGTCCGTGCGGGGCGACCAATTACCCCCCTTCACCGTCGCCACGCGAGTTTCCACATGGCGCAGATGATCACGCTCGAGGAAGCTGCGGCCCGACTCAGCATCTCCCCCGAGGAGATGAAGAAGCGGCTCAAGACGGACCCCGAGTTCAAGAAGCTCAGCCAGGTCCGAGACGGGTCCAACGTCCGGTTCAAGGTCAACGCCATCGAAGAGTTGGCCCGCCAGCTTGGCGGTGCCAGTGAGGACGCGCTCGCGCTGGCGCCGATGGACGACGCCGAGCCGGGGTCCGAAGACTTCAAGGTCCCCGGTCTGGGCGACAAGAAGAAGGCCAAGCCGACCGAGGACCTCCAACTCGACCTCGATTCCTCGGAGGACGAGGTGTTCTCGCTCACCGACGAGCCCGAGGCCCGACCGGCACCCAAATCGTCGG
>DASWYH010000726.1:0-8285 GCA_036405095.1 Gemmata sp.
CCCCCTCCCTTTTTAGGGGAGGTGCTCGAAAGCCCCGGAGCGCCGGTGCGTTCCGCAGTTTCAGGGGCGCGTTCCGCTTCCCCCGCCTTCCCTTCAGGGAGGAGGGCAGGGGGGGTAGGCCGAGTTTCCAACCCCTTCCACACGCCGACCAGTGCCCAGCACCAGCACGCGAGGAACGGCGGGTCGATTGTCATGAGCACGGCGCCGGCGACCACCGGCGGGAGCGTCAGCGCGAGTGAAACCGTCGCGAGCGCGGCCCGGTGACTCTTCAGCGTCACGAGGGTGAGAACGTACCACCCCGAGAGCAGCGCCACGTGGCACGCGAGAGCGGGCAGGCGCACCGCGAGCATCAGCGACCCGGTCAGCGCTTCGCTCGTCGGGCCGAACAGCTCACACGACGCCCGGATGAGCCACGCGACCAGCGGCCCTTTGCTGTAGTAGCTCCAGGCCAAATGCCGGGACCATTGCCAGTAATGGGACTCGTCCGGCGACAGGTCGAGCGGGCACCCGGTTGCGAGGTACACGAGGTGAAACGCTGTGGAGGCGAGGATCAGCCCGCACGCCAGCCGCCGGCACACGCGATCGGAAAGCGCCCCCGGAGCGGGGGCACCCGTCCCGGCGGGCAACCGCCCAGCGGTCGGCTTCAGACTCGGCACCATAAGACGCGGCTCCAGAATCGCGCTGCTACTCGACCCCGAGTCGATAAACCCTGGCGCCGAACCCGTCAACCCGAATTGCCACGCCCTCCGGGCTTCCCACGCGGGGGCGAAACCACGCGACCGCTACGCGGACCGATATTCCGGCGCGCTCGGCGGACTCGGAGACGCGACCCACACCCGGCTGCTGGACTCCCGCCCGTCCTGGACCCGGAACCCTGCCCCCAGAACGCAACGCGAAATTGAGATCTCCGAATGAGCAATGACCAATGACCAGTGACCAATGACCAGCTTGGTGTCAGCCCATGTGGAACACGCGATACCGTGTGTCTTCGGCAAGGATTTGCGGGGTGCCGAGGTGCTGTTCGATCAATGGGAGATAGGGCAGAGATCGGTTCGCGACTACAACCGCTTCCCCGCCCGGCTCCAGGTGCGCTGCGGCCCCGCGGAAGAACCCCTCAACCACTCTGTAGTCGGTCTTCACGCCGTTATGAAAGGGCGGGTTGAATAAGATCCGCGTGTACCGCCCGTTCACCGCCGAAAACACATCCGATGGGAACACCGTCACGCCCGACAGTCCGTTCCGGGCGACCGTCCGCCGGGCGGCTTCGAGCGCGTGCGCGCTCACGTCGGTCATGTCCACCGTTGCGTCCGGGTGGAACCGCTTCACGGCGAGCCCGACGATCCCGCACCCGCAACCGAGGTCCAGCACCCGCGGAGCCGCAGGAAAGGCGGGCAGGTTTTCGAGCATGAGCCGCGTGCCGTCGTCGAGCCGGCCGTGACTGAACACCCCCGGCAGGGTCGCCACCGGGAGCGCTTCGCCGCGCACAACCGGGGCGTGCTCGTCCACCCAGTCGTCGAGGTGCGGGCGCGGCGGGCGGGCCGCGGACCGGCGCGCGAGGTACGCGCAGCACCGGCGGGCCGAATCGGAAAACGTCACCTCTCCGACGATTCGTTCGAGCGGTTCGAGGCTCGAACGGATGCCCG
This sequence comes from Gemmata sp., assembly GCA_036405095.1. Lineage (GTDB taxonomy): Bacteria > Planctomycetota > Planctomycetia > Gemmatales > Gemmataceae > Gemmata. The sequence continues at coordinate 1,644 of DASWYH010000726.1, forward strand.
CGCTGTTCCCGCCCACTAGCAGCACCGAACCGCCCGGTGCAACCGCGCCGGCTACCATCGTGAAGGTCATTTCGATCAGCGCGCGGCTCTTCGGGAGGAACACGATGGCCCCGTCGTGGGGCGCGTCGGGTGGGGCGTACCACGACCCGAATTGCGGCGCCACGGGCCCGCCGGCGCGCGCCAGCTCTCCGAGGGTGAGCGCGTGAACTGCGAAATCGGTGGCGAAATCGGTGACCCGGCGCGCCCCCAGACGCGCGGCGAGGGTCGCCCCGAACCCGGGATCCGGGCTCCCGACCAGAAGCACCGAGGAACCGCGAACCGCGTGCAAACAACGGAGGACGACTTCGCTGGTGGGGTGCATGTGGCGCTCGATCGGACCGGAACCACCGGTCCGCGACCGCGCGCCGCCCGGCGAGGTGTGCCGCAAGGCGTATTGTATGCGAGGCGCTGTACCCCGAGGGCCGGTGCAGCGCGACATGAGAGGCGTACGGGCTTGCGCCGCGTGCCCACCCGACACGTCAGCCCGCCGGTTCAGCCGGGCGGGCACCACTCCAGGAGGTCATAGACCCCGGTCGTGCCGGTCCACGAAAACCCGAGCCGGCGGTACAGCCGCTGCGCGGGGTTGTGCGCCTCGACGTGAAGCCGGACGGGCTTGCTCGCCGCTGCCGCCTCGGCGAGCACGGCGGTCAGCAGGTGGGTGCCGACGCCCGCCCCGCGTTCCGCCGGGAGCAGCGCGATATCGATGATGCGGATCTCGTCCGCCCGGCGGTCCACGTAGAATCGCCCGGCGGGTTCGCCATCGCACACGATCACGTCGAACGCGGCGCCGGCGAAGTGCTCACGGTAGTAACTGTCCTGGGCGCGGAACTGCATCCGCAGGAACGCTTCAACTTGTTCGGGCGGCCACCCGGCCGGCGCGAGTTCATCATATCGGGTGTGCGCGTACACCCGGTACAGGAACTCGGAGTCGGCCGGGGTCGCGGGCCGTAGTGCGATCGAGGGAGTGGTGATCATGGCCGCTGCGGGAAGATGCCGACCATCGCAACAATGAACGTAATCCCGAGATACGGCTGCATGTTGTTGTGTGGCCCGCCCCCGCCTCCCGGACCAACGGCGAGTGGGGACATGGGCTGAAGTTGCAGCCCCGGGGCGTTCGCGGTCGTGAACCAGTTCACACTGGGATTTCCTCCGAGCGCATTGTCTTTCGGCGAGGTGTCGCTCGCCGCTGCGTTCTCTCCCACAAGTGCGTGGGTGTGGATGGGGAGTTCGGTGCTTGTCAGGGTGACGCTCGGCACGCCCGCACTTTCCCCGAGCACGCGCGGGGTGAGGCCCGCACCGTTGCCCCAGTGCATGGGCGCGCGGCCCTGCAAGTCCGGGAGGGCGAAAGTGGACCGCCCGTCTCCACCGTAGGTGACCCCGAACAACGAGAAGAGGGCCGTGTTCTGGGAAATCGGCAGAAGTTGGCCGTTGGCCAAGCTGAAGTTCCGCGGGGCGAAGTTGCCCGCGAACATCTTGATCTCGCCAAGGAACGGTTCGGACATGGTTCGTACTCCGGGTCAGTTCTGGGTCGGGAAGATGCCTTGCAGGGCGATGATGAACGAGACGCACAAGTACGGCATCATGTTCTCGTGTGGCAGTCCGTTCCCGGCAGGCTGGATGCTTTGCGGGCTCAGAGGTACGGTCGGGCCAGTACCGGGTGGAAGGTATCGGGCTTGGCTTCCTGTGGCGCCGAGCAGGTTGCCCGCCGGGGTTCCGGTTCCGGCCGCGCCACCCGCGTTGGCTGCGTGCGTGTGCGGCCCGATCTGCCCGCTGCTGAGCGTAATCGTTTCGGACCCGGCCGACTGGCCGAGCACGTAAGTGCCGCCACCCGCGAGTGTGCCCTGATGGACCGAGAGCCGCCCCTGGAGGTTGGGCAGGCCGAACGTGCTCTGCCCGTCCCCCCCGTAGGTCGTTCCGATCAGCGCGAACAGGACGTCGTACTGAGAGATCGGGAGGAGTTGGCCGTTGCAGAAGGCCCAGCCGACCGGGGCGAAGTTGCCCCCGAACAGTCGGATCTCGCCGATGTAGGGATCAGCCACAGAAACTCCTTGTCGGGGGTTAGTTGCGGGACGGGAAAACGCCCGCCGTGCAGATGCAGAAACTCACCGTCTGGTAAGGCTGTAAGTTCGGGTGTGGTTGGCCGCTGGGGGACGGGGGCGCGATGGTTTCGCTGGCCAGCGGGGCGGCCGGGGCGCCCGGTGCGTACTGGTTCTGAGGACTGTTGCCCAAGAAGGTGCCGCTCGGGCTCCGCGAGTTCCCGCTCGGGGCCGTGGCTCCGATCATCCCGTGTGTGTGTGGCGCCGTCTCCTGTCCGGTCAACGCGTGGGCTTCTTCTCCACCAACTTGACCAAGTGTGATTGAGGGGAGCCCGGGTCCGTTGCCCCAGTGAATCGGCGCACGTCCCTGGAGGTTCGGAAGCGCGAACGTCGTCTGCCCGTTGCCGCCGAAGGTGGTCCCGAGGATCGCGAACAGTGCCTGGTTCTGGGCGATCGCCAGGATCTGGCCATTACACAAGGCCCAGTTCTTGGGCGGGAACGGGAACGCCATCATTCGGATCTCGCCGATGTACGCTTGGCTCACAGTCGCCTCCGGTCGGTGGTGGGTCAGTTGAACACGGCTTCGAGGAGCAACCCGCCGGGCTCCCATCCCACGGGAACCATGAACACATCAATTCGGCCGAGTCGGTCGTGGGACAGGGCGAAAACGCCCTGGGGGATGTATTTGGGGGTCCGGGTTCGGAAGGTCAACGAGAACGGCGCCCGGCGGACCGGTGCGCCCGGCCGGGCCGGCGGCTCGCGCAGCTTGGTGACCTCGATCAGATCGAGAGCGGCGGATTCGTGCGGTGTCTCGGCTGTAAATGCCGTTCCGACGAGCGCGTCGAAATCGGTCGCTGTCAGTTGATCGAGCATGAGGCTCTCGCTGGGCCGCGGGCCGCTGACGGTGTGCGTGGCTGGGGTGGGCAGATGCTAGTCAAACCCGGAACAAGAATCTACGAAAAATATTCCGAATTGGTCGGCGAGTTGTGCCGCCAACAGAATGCGATCCGGTTGCTGCGCTCGCTGCACCACAACATTACGGGGGCGGATGAGCGGAACTTTCAGCACCCGCGCAATTCAGTTGCAAGATAATCGCACGATTTCGAGTAGCACATCTATTGGTCCCCGGCCTGTCCTGTTACTGTGATTGCGATCGTTAAATGAGATTGTTCCGCCGGCGCTCGCACGCGGAACGCATTTGGCGTTCACGAATCCTTGGTCCGCAGCCCCTCCTACGGACGATCACCATGAGCCTGCACAACCGCTCGCGCCAGCTCTCCCACCCGGCGCTGCGACTCGAAGCGCTTGAGGACCGAGCTACCCCGGCCCTGATCGGGTTGGAATCGAATGATGTGCCCGTGTCGGTAACGGGCGGAGCCGATGGCAACGGCGACATCGCCGTGAAAGCCGACGGCACCGGCTTCGTCGTCACTTATAAAGCCCCCGATGCCAGCGGCAGCGGGGTCTACTTCAAGCGTTACGACGCCAATTGGCAACTCGTGCAGGGACCAGTTGCGGTCAATACAGTCACCCTCAACAACCAGCAATCACCGTCGATCGGCGTGGACGCAGCCGGGAACTTCGTCATTGCCTGGGAAAGCTACGGCCAAGACCCCGGCGACGCTACTGGCGTGTCGGGAATCTACGCCCGGCGGTTCATGGCCGATGGCACGGCGGTTGATAGTGCTGAGTTCCGCGTCAACACCACTACGGCAAACAACCAGTTCCAACCCGATGCCGCGGTCAACGCGGCCGGGCAGTTCGTGGTCACCTTCTCGGGCGGTTCGTTCTTGGCGGAAGATGTCTTCGCCCAGTCGTATTCCGGAATTACGGTTGGTGCGAGCGGAAACCCGACGAAGGTCGGCGGCGAAGCGGTCGTCAACAATACCAGCGCGTCAACCGACGACCAAACGGCGCCGGCGGTTGCTATTGACGCTTCGGGCAACTACGTGGTGGCCTACCAGAGCTACGGCCAAGACAACCCAGGAGGTGGCAACTTCGGCATCTACGCTCGGCGGATGAACCAGACTGGGACGACGAACGGGGCCGAGTTCCTGGTGAACACTGTTACGGCTGGCAACCAACAGTTCCCCGACATCGCAATGGACGGAAGCGGGAACTTCAACATCGTTTGGTACTCAGACGGCGTTGACGGGTCGGGCACCGCAATCGTCATGCAGCGGTACAACGCCGCCGGCGCGGCCCAGGGTGGCAACACCCAGGTCAACACCGGGATCACGCTGAACAACCAGATCAACCCGCACATCTCTACGACATCGAACGGCAAATTCCTGGTGACGTGGACCGGAGAAGAGGCCGACGGCGACAACATCGGAACCGACGTTTTCTACAAGGTTTATAACTCGGCCGGTACGGTCCTCGTCGGCGATACGCTGGTGAGCCCGACGACCGCCAGCAACGACGCGGGCGAGGACAACGCTCTCGGCGGGATCAACGCCGCCGGCGACTTCGTCATCCTGTTCGACAGCGGCGCTTCGGGCAACTTCGACACGTACCTCCGCCGGTACGCGGAGGACGCGGACGTTTCCTTCTCCTCCGCTTCGTCGAACGGCAGTGAATCGTCCAACGCCTCGATCGCGCTCACCCGGACCGGAGCCGCGTATGTGTTGGCGAACGTGGCCACCACGGTTCAGGTGACCCGCACCGGCGGCACCGCTACCCCCCCCGGTGCCAGCCAGGACTTCACCACCTCGTTCCCGACCAACATCACCTTCCCGGCCGATGGCTCGACCTCGAAGAACCTCAGTATCACGATCGTGGACGACGCCAGCAACGAACCGGACGAGGCGATCATCCTCGGCATCGGCACCGTCACGGGCGGCTCCGCGTCCGGGCAGACTGCCCACACGTACACGATCAACGACAACGATCCGCCGCCGACACTCTCGGTGAACAGCCCGAGCGTGTCGGAGGGGAACGCGGGCACCACGACCCTTGCGTTCACGGTCACCCTCAGCGCGGCCAGTGCGAACACGGTCACGGTGAACTACTCCACCGCGAACGGCACCGCGACCACCGCCGACGGCGATTACGTGACCGCGGCCGGGTCGCTGACGTTTGCCCCCGGCGAGACCAGCAAGACGGTGAACGTGACTGTCAACGGGGACACCACGTTTGAAGGGGACGAGACGCTCTCGCTGACCCTGTCGAGCCCGGCGAACGCGACCATCGCGACCGGTACGGGCATCGGCACCATCACCAACGACGACGCCGCCCCGACGCTCAGCATTAACGACCCGAGCGTGACGGAGACCGACGCTGGTACCGTGAACCTGACGTTCACCGTGACTCTGAGCGCCGCGAGTGCGCAAACGACGATGGTGAACTACTCCACCGCGAACAACACCGCGACCTCCGGGACGGATTACGTGACCACGTCCGGGGCGCTGACCTTCGCCCCCGGCGAGACCAGTAAGACAGTAACCGTAACCGTCAACGGGGACGCGCTGTTCGAGGGGAACGAAACGTTCTTCGTGAACCTGACGAGCCCGAGCAACGCGACCATCGCGGACGGGCAGGGAGTCGGCACCATCACCGACAACGACGCACCGGCGAGCATCGCCGTGGTGTCGGGGAACAACCAGTCCACGGTTATCAGCACGAGCTTCGGCAGCCCGCTGGTAGTGGAGGTGCGGAACGCGGGCGGGGCGCTGGTGCAGGGTGTGTCGGTGACGTTCACCGCCCCCGGGTCCGGTGCGTCGGCGGTTTTCTCGACGAGCACCAATATGATCACGGCGAACACGGACGCGGCCGGGACCGCGTCCTCGGGTGCAGTCACGGCGAACGGAACCGACGGCGGGTCGTACACCGTATCCGCTCAGGCCGCAGGCGGAACGACCCCGTCCACCAACTTCTCGCTCACGAACCTGCCGGCCACCAGCGTATCGATCAACGATGTCACCCAGACGGAAGGGGACAGCGGGACCATGTCGTTCACGTTCACGGTGACCCTGAGCGCGGCCAGCGCCCAAACGGTGACGGTGAACTACACGACCGCAAACGGAACCGCGACCACCGCCGACGGCGATTACGCCTCGACCTCGGGGGTGCTGACGTTCGCCCCGGGCGAGACCAGCAAGACGGTCACGGTGTTGGTCAACGGGGACACCACCAACGAGGCGACCGAGACGTTCGCGGTGAACCTGTCGAACCCGACCAATGCGACCATCGGGACTGGGGCCGGCACCGGGACCATTACCAACGACGACCCAGTGCCCAGCGCGAGCATCGGGGACGTGACCCAGGCGGAGGGGGACAGCGGGAGCACCTCGTTCACGTTCACGGTGACCCTGAGTGCGGTCGGTGGGCAGACGGTGACGGTGAACTACACGACCGCGGACGGGACCGCGGTTGCGGGCTCGGATTACGCATCGGCCTCGGGGACGCTCACGTTCGCCGCGGGCGAGACCAGCAAGACGGTCACGGTGCTGGTCAACGGGGACACCACCAACGAGGCGACCGAGACGTTCGCGGTGAACCTGTCGAACCCGACCAATGCGACCATCGGGACTGGGGCCGGCACCGGGACCATTACCAACGACGACCC
>DASWYH010000727.1:0-3471 GCA_036405095.1 Gemmata sp.
GGCTGGCGGCGAAGCGCCCGAGGCGGCGACAATTCAAACGGTAGCGAGATCGACTTGAAGAGGGAATTCCTGGTCCCGGCTTGATGGGGCCGATGGGGCATCAGGGCGACGCGAAAAGGGCCGCGGGGAACCGGACCCCTGTTCCTGGGGTGCGGCCCTCTTGGCCCGCTGATACGGAACCGTGGGTGTTGGTTCACGGATGAGCCCCCCAATCGACCACGGAACCGAAAACGAACCAGAGGGCCACGCTCCAGGAAAGGAGCCGCGGCCCTGCCGGTCATTCGTGCCGTGGTGATAGTGGCGTTCGGTTTGCGAACTGCTGCCCCTATTTGAACAATGCCGGTGAGTGCGACGACCTGGCCTTGTGTAATGTGGTGAGGCCACCCCGCACGCACGCGGTGCCGCACCGGCCGGGTGGCGCCCGGCGACAACCCGGGTTCGGCGTGGAATCTGGCGGCCGGTGATGGGATCATGTTCCGGGCCGGTCGCCCCCTCACGAGGTCACGTCCATGAACGCGGTTGCTCGGTTACTCGGTGTCGCGCTCCTTGCGGGCCTGCTGGCGGTGCCATCGCCGCTCGGCGCCTGCGCGGTCGCGCCGCCCCGGGATGTCGTGGTCGAGATCGCGTCCGAGAGCGCGATCATCGTCTGGGATCGGGAGGCCAAGACGGAACACTTCATCCGGCGAGCCACGTTCGCCCCGACCGCGCCGGGCAGCACCCCCGTGAAGGACTTCGGGTTCCTCGTGCCCACGCCGTCGGTGCCGGCGCTCGAAGAGGTGGACGACCGGGCGTTCGCTGAGTTGGCCAAGGTCACCGCCCCGCGCACCGAGACCCGGTCCCGCCCCGCCGGGGGCGGGTGCGCGCTCGGGTGCGGCGCGCTGGCCCCGAAAGCCGACGCGCCCCCGGCCGCCGTCGAGGTGCTCGCAGAAAAGCATGTCGCCGGGTACGACGCACAGGTGCTGAGGGCCGGCGACGCGGACGCCCTCACGGCCTGGCTCAAGGGGCACGACTACGAGGTGCGCCCCGCGCTCGCGCAGTGGCTGAAGCCCTACCTGGAAAAGAAGTGGGTGGTGACCGCGTTCAAGATCGGGAACGCCCCGGCGGCGCAGCCGAACAGCCCGGTCGGGTCCGCCGCGGTGCGGATGAGCTTCCGCACGGACGCGCCGTTCTACCCGTACCGCGAGCCCGCGGACATGCGCGACGCGAAGGCGCCGCGCCTGCTCCGCGTGTTCGTGATCGCCGATCAGAAGATGAACGGTTCGCTCGGCGCGGGGGCGCCGTGGGCGGGCCAGACCGTGTGGGCCGGGGCACCCGGGGCCGAGGGCTGGAAGGGCGCGCTCGCGCACCTGAAGGTGCCCGGGCTCCGGCCGACCGATTCGACCTGGCTCACCGAGTTCGAGGACCGCTCGGCGCCGCGGAAGGGGGACGACGACCTCACGTTCGCGGCGGCGGGCGATCAGAACCCGGTCCAGCGCCCGACGCGCATCGTCTACGCGGCCCGGACGGACGGCAGCGCGCGGCCCGCGTTCGCGCTGCTCGGGGCCGCGGTCGGGGGCCTGTACCTGACGCGGTTCCTCGTGGGGCTCGCGAGCCGTCGCGGGTGAGTTCGGCCGGCTGCTCAACACGAACCCAGGAGTTTTGAGCGGTCCGTGCTCAGTTATCAGTGCGGAGAGAAGATCATCCCGCGTGCCCTTCAAAACCCGGTGCGTCCTTCGCGCGTTTCGGCTCACGGACCACTTGAAACTACGGGAACCTGTTCGTCAACGGAGCGACGCGGACCCGGCGCGAACGGCCGGACCCGCCGGGCTCGTGCCCCCGGGCCATCACACACCCGCTGACACCGCGGCATAGCGCCCGACCGCACCGGGCCGGGGCCCGGGCACAACCGCTGCCCCAACGGCACCAGGGCCACGTAGAGAACGGCACAAAGGGCGTGGACAAGAGTTGCGCCATTGGCCTGAGCCCGCTCGGTCTGGAGCCCCGGAGAGGGCGACCGATGATCGCCGCAGGCGCCGCGCGCCATGAACGAAACCCAGCCACGGAGCCCCGGCCCGGTGCGCTCGGCTCGTTCGTCTGCTCATCGACCGCCACGGCCCGCTCGCACCTCCGGAATCCCGGAGCTTCCAATCGTCAGTGCGGCGCACCGACGAGAACCACGCACCGAGATTGGAAGGGCACACGGAACGCGCGTCACTCCCGACTGAGCACGGCCCGCTGACCACTTGAAACTACGGGAATCCCTTCCGCCGCCCGGCACCGATGGCCGCGCGCGCCGGCGTGTGGTATCCTGGGGGCGATGTCTTCTCCGATCACCACCGACGACTGGCTCTCGTTCGAGGACGGGTGGCTCGCGCCCTACGCGATGCCCTCACGGGCCAGCCGGGGCCGCCGGCACCCCGAGGACGAGCACCCGTTCCGCTCGCTCTACCAGCGCGACCGCGAGCGCATCGTCCACTGCACCGCGTTCCGGCGCATGACGGGCAAGACCCAGGTGCTCGTCGCCTCGGTCAACGACCACCACCGCACCCGGCTGACCCATACGCTCGAGGTGACCCAGCTCGCGCGCACCGTCGCCCGGCGGCTGCGGCTCAACGAGGATCTCACGGAGGCCATCGCGCTGGCCCACGACATCGGGCACCCGCCCTTCGGGCACGCGGGCGAGGACGCGCTCGACGAGTGCCTCAAGCCGCACGGCGGGTTCGACCACAACCTGTTCGGGCTCCGCCGGGTGGACGAACTCGAAGAGCGGTACCCGCAGTTCCCGGGGCTGAACCTGTCGTTCGAGGTGCGCGAGGCGTTCGTCCAGCACTGCGGGCGCACCGACTCGCCCGAAGGGGTCGAGTTCGCGGGCGCGGGGCGCCCGCTCCTCGAAGCGCAGATCGCGGACGTGGTCGACTCGATCGCCTACGACACCCACGACACCGACGACGCCCTCGGGCTCGGCTTCATCACCCTCGACGAGCTCCGGCGGGTCGAGTTCTGGGCGCGCGCCACCGAGCGCGTTCACGCCCACACGCCGGGGCTCTCCGACGCCCCGCTGCGGATCGCGGTCGTCCGCGAGTTGCTCGCGTGGCAGGTGGCCGACCTCCTGAACGAGACCGCGAACCGGCTCGCCGGCGCCAACGTAAGATCGGTTGACGATGTGCGCGCCGCACCGGCCCCGCTTGTCGGGTTTACCCCGGAAGTGCGCAAGCTCAAAGCCGGGCTGGAACGGTTCTTGCGGAACCGGGTCTACAAGCACCACCGGGTGCTGCGCATGACCGCCAACGGGAAGCGCATCCTCGGGTCGCTGTTCGCCGAGTACGTGCGGGCGCCGGAGCTGCTCCCCGAAAAGCACCTGCGCCGCTGGACCGGGGCCGAGGCGCTGATCGGCCCGCCCCCGCACGGGTGGGTCACCGCGGCGCGGTCCCGGCTCGACAATCTGGAGCGTGTCGTCGGCGACTATCTCGCCGGGATGACCGACCGGTTCGC
>DASWYH010000728.1:0-5809 GCA_036405095.1 Gemmata sp.
AACGAAGAGGGTCTTGGTCCCCGGGCGCAGCGCCGCGACCTGCTGGGCGAGCGCCCAGCCGCTCATCCCGGGCATCACGACGTCGGTGAGGAGCATGTGAACCGGACGGGTCGCGGTGGCGAGCAGTTCGAGCGCCTCCGCGCCGGAGGACGCATCGAGGACCGCGTACCCCTTTTGCGAGAGCAAAAGGGTGATGACCCGGCGCACGCCGGGGTCGTCGTCCACCACCAGAACCGTTTCGGTCCCGCGGTCCGGGTGCGGCACCGGCGCGCCCGGCTCCGGCAGCGCCGCGTCCACGACCGGCAGGTACACGCGGACCGTGGTGCCGCGCCCGCTGGCGCTGAGCACCTCGATGTCCCCGCCACTTTGGCGCACGATGCCGTAAACGGTCGAGAGCCCCAGACCGGTGCCCTGCGCCCCTTTGGTGGTGAAGAACGGCTCGAAGATCTTGCCCCGCACCTCGTCGCTCATCCCCGTACCGGTGTCGCTCATTTCGAGAACCGCGTAGCCCCCCGGGTTGAGCCCGGGGAGCGGCGCCGGCGCGCCGGGGCGCACCTGCGCGTGGGCCGTGCGCGCCGTGAGCCGGCCCCCGCCGGGCATCGCGTCCCGGGCGTTGAGCGCCAGGTTCATCACCACCTGGGTGAGCTGGGTGGGGTCCGCCAGCACCGCGCCGAGCAGCGGCTCCGGCTCGGTCACGAACTCGATGTGGGTGCCGATGAGCCGGCGCACCATGCTCGCGGTGTCGCGGAGGATCGTGTTCAGGTTCAGCGCGCACGGGAGCAGAACCTGTTTGCGGCTGAACGCCAGGATCTGCCGGGTCAGGTCCGCGGCCCGCTCGCTCGCGGCCTTCACCTCCGCGAGGTGCGCGCGGACCTCGGTCGGCGACAGGGCCTCCGAGAGGATCAGGGCGCTGAACCCGGCGATCACGGTCATGATGTTGTTGAAGTCGTGCGCGATGCTGCCCGCGAGGCGCCCGACGGCCTCCATCTTCTGGGCCTGCCGGAGGTGCTCTTCCAGGCGCTTGCGCTCGCTCACGTCGCGGAACACCAGGACCGCGCCCGAGACGGACCCGTCCGGGGCACAGATCGGGGCCGCGGTGTCGTCGATCGGGGTCTCGGTCCCGTCCCGGCGGATCAGGGCCGAGTGCGCGGCGAGGGCCGCCGGCAGCCGGGTGCTCAGCGCCTCCATCGCCGGGTTGGTGACCGGCTCGCGGGTGCGCTCGGACACGACCGGGAACACCTCGGTGACCGGGCGCCCCTGTGCCTCCGGCGCGGGCCAGCCCGTGAGCTGTTCGGCCAGCGCGTTCATGAACCGGACCCGCCCGCCCTCGTCGGTCGCGATGACCCCGTCGCCGATGCTCCCGAGGGTGGCCGCGAGCCACCGCTCGTTCTCGCGCAGCCGGCGCTCCATTTTGTGCTTGTACAGGGCCATCTCCAGGGCGGTCTGGAGGTCGCGGTCCTCGTACGGCTTGAGCACGTACCCGAACGGCTCGGTGACCTTCGCGCGGCGCAGGGTGTCGGGGTCCGAGTTGGCGGTCAGGTACACCACGGGCAGGTCGAACCGGCCGCGGATGCGGGCCGCGGCCTCGATCCCGTCCATGTCCCCTTCGAGCCGGATGTCCATGAGCACGAGGTCCGGCCGCAGGGCCTGGGCCTTCTGCACGGCCTCGGCGCCGCTCGCGGCCAGCCCGGGCACCGCGTAGCCCATGCTCGTGAGCCGCTTCTGGATGCCCAGAGCGATGATCCGCTCGTCCTCGACGACGAGCACGCTGACAGGTGGCATAGCTGTTCTCTGGCGAACTACCCGCGGGCCGGGAACCGGACAACGAACCGCGCCCCGGGGCCGCTCCCGACCGCGAGCTCGCCGCCGAGCTGTGCGGCGAGCGTGTTCGCGAGCTGGAGCCCGAAGGACGTGGGGTGCCGGAGGTCGAACCCGGGCGGCAGGCCCACCCCGTCGTCGGCGACCGCGAGGGCCAGCCGCCCCCCTTCGGCCCGGTCCAGGTGCACAGCAATCGTACCACCTTCCCGGCCCGCGAACGCATACTTTAAACAGTTCGAGATCAGTTCGTTCACCAGCAGCCCGCACGGGATCGCCATGTCCAACGGGAGCGGCGGGGCCGAGACCGACACCTCCAACCGGATCGCCTCGTCGTCGGCGCGGTACGCCCGGAACAGGTCGTCCGCGAGGCCCCGGAGGTACGCCCCGAACTCGACGCCCGCAAGGTTTTCGGAGCGGTACAGCCGCTCATGAATCAGCGACATGGACCGGACCCGGCCGCGGCTCTCGCGGAACGCGGCCCGCGCGGCGGGGTCGGTCAGCCCGTCGCTCTGGAGGTCCAGCAGGGTGGAGATGATCTGCAAGTTGTTCTTCACCCGGTGGTGGATCTCTTTGAGCATCACCTCTTTCTCGCGGACCGACGCGCGGAGCCGCTCGCTGGCCTCGCGGATCGCGGTCACGTCGTGGAACGAGCACACGACCCGCGCCCCGGCCGGCCCGGGGTCGGGGAGCGGCACCGCGTTGATCGAGATCCACCGCAACTGCCCCGCGGGCGTGTGGACCCCCATGACCGTGTTGAACTGCGCCTGCCCGGTGCGCAGCACCACCATCGCCGGGTGCTCCTCCCCGGGGTACGGGGTCCCGTCCTCGCGAACCGATTGCCACCGCGGGTCCAGGGGGGTGCGCCCGGTGAGCTGCTCGGCGGTCAGCCCCAGGATGCTCGGGGCCCGGTCGTTGCACGCCACCACCACCCCGCTGCGGTCCTGCACCACCACCCCCTCGGCCAGCGCCTGGACCACCGCGCGGTACCGCTCCTCGCTCGCGCGCAGGGCCTGTTCCGCCCGCTTCCGCTCGGTCACGTCGCGGATGATCGCCGTGAACCGGCGCTCGGCCCCGGCGCCCCAGTGCGCCAGAGCAATTTCGACCGGCACCTCGGTCCCGCCCTTGCGCCGCGCGCTCACCTCCATGACCCGCCCGCGGAGCCGGGGCCGGTCCGGATCGAACGCCGCCATCGCCGCCCGGCAGGCGCCCACATCGCCCTGGGGCACGAGCAGCTCCACCCCGCCCCCGACCGCCTCGGCCGCGGTGTGCCCGAACACCCGCTCGGCCCCGCGGTTCCAGCCCAGAATGGTCCCCCGGGAGTCGGTGGTCACGATCGCGTCGGGCGCGGCCTCGACCGTCTCCCGGTAGCGCTCCTCGTTCTCCCGCAGCGCCCGTTCCGCCTGCCAGCGCTCGGTGACGTCCTTGATCTGCGACACGAAGTACAGCGGCGCGCCCCGCGCGTCGCGCAGCAGGGACACCGCCAGGAGCCCGAAAAGCACGCGCCCGTCTTTATGGAGATACCGCTTCTCCATTTGGTAGGTGGCCAGCTCGCCGCGCAGCACCCGGTTGGCGAACGCGAAGTCGGCGCCCAGGTCGTCGGGGTGGGTGACGGTCTGGAAGTCGCTCGCGAGCAGCTCGACCGCCGTGTACCCGAGCATCTGGCACAGGGCCTGGTTCACCTTGAGCCACCGGCCCTCGGGCGACACCAGGGCCATGCCCACGGCCGCGTGGTCGAACGCGCTGCGGAACCGCTCCTCGCTCTCGCGGAGCGCCTCCGCGCTCCGGATGCGCTCGGTGACGACCTGGGTGAACATGATGAGGCCCCCGATCTCGCCCCCGGCGGCGCGCCACGGGCGGCACTCCCACTGGAGCCACTCGGTGCCGCCGTCGGCCCGGGGGAACGGGTCCTCGGCGCACGCCTCGACGGCCCCGGCCAGCACCCGCCGGTGGATCTCCTTCCAGCGCTCGGGCTGGTCCGGGAACACCTCGTAGTGCGACCGGCCGATGAGGTCCCGTCCGGTCAGCCGGTAGTCGGTGACCCACCGGTCGCTGGCCTGCACGTACCGCATCTCGGTGTCCATCATGGCGATCGCGGCCGGGGCGTGCTTGATGAACTGGCGCAGGAGCACCTCGGTCGCGGCCAGTTCCTCGGCCGCGCGCTTCGCGTCCGTGATGTCGCGCCCCTCGGGGATCAGGAGGGTGACGTTCCCGGCGGCATCGCGGAACGGTTTGAGGGAGAAGTCCACCCGGATCAGGCGCCCATCGGGCGCCGGGTGCGTGGCCTCGAACCGCACCGTCTCGCCGGCCGCGGCCCGGGTCACGGCGGCCCGCAACCGGTCCTGTTGCTCCGGGTCGTGGGTCCACCACCGGGTCTCCCAGAACGGTTTCCCGATCACGTCCGCTTCGGTGATCCCGCTGGCCGCGAGCGCGGTCCGGTTGGCCTCGAGCACCGTTCCGTCGGTGGACATCAGGCCGATGAACTGGAAGGTCTGGTCGAAGATCGCCCGGAACCGCTCCTCGCTCGCCCGGAGCGCGGCCTCGGACCTGCGCGCGGCGCTCACGTCCCGGATCGCGATCACCCCGCCCTCGACCCCGTGGGGGCCGTGGATCGGGCGCCCGGTGACGCTGACCGACACACCGTCCGGATGGTTCGCATCGAGGACCAGCAGTTCCACATTATCGAATGACTCGCCGCGGGCCGCTCGGACGATGGGCAACTGGTCGACCGGGCACAGCGCCCTGCCATCGGGCAGATGGACCCCGTGCAGCCGGGGCAGATCGGAGCGCGTCGCGTGCTCCCCGGGAACCGCGTGGAGCTGTCGGAACGCCCGGTTCTGGAGCAGGATCTGACCGTCCTTCCCGGCGACGAGAACGGCCTCGCCCAGGCTGTCGAGGATGGTCTGGAGGAGCTGCTTTTGCCCGCGGAGCGCCCCCACCGCGCGCTGCAACTCAATCGCCCGGGCTTCGGCCACGGCGGTGCGCTCGGCCACCCGCTGTTCGAGGTCCGCGTTCAGCCGGCGCACCTCTTCTTCGGCCAGCTTGCGCTCGGTGATGTCCACCGACAGCCCGAGGAGCCCGATCACCCGCCCCCCGGCGTCGCGGTACGGGAGCTTGGTGGTTTGGAGCCACCGGGTGCCGGCGAACGTGTGCAGCGGCTCGACCACCGTTTGCGGGGCGCCCTGCCGCATGATCTCTTCTTCGTGGCGCCGGTAATCGTCCGCGTGCGGGGAACCGAGTTCGGAGTCCGTGCGCCCCACGATGGCCTCGTGGGGCAACCCGAGGAGCCGGACCAGCGCGTTGTTGACCCGCACCAGCCGGTGGTTCCAGTCCTTGTAGTAGATGAGCGCGGGCACGCTGTCGAGGATCAGTTGCAGCTCGGCCCGGTGTCGGGCCAGTTCGGCCTGGGCCTGTTTCAGGTCGTCGATGTCCGTGGACGTGCCGAGGTGCCCGGCCGGTGCCCCGCCGGGACCGGCGAGCGGAACGGACCGCGCCAGGAACCATCGATACGCCCCGCCCTTTGCCGGGCGGAGCCGGAACTCGCTCTGGAGCGCCCCCCCCGACCGGCGCGCGTCCGCGCCCGCCGCCGCCAGCACGGGCAAATCGTCCGGGTGGATCACCTGAGCCAGTTCGTCGGCCGTCGCCGTCGCGAGCCCGGTGTACTCGATCCACCGCCGGTTCAAGTACGTGGTGGCCCCGTCGGGCTCACTGGTCCACACGATCTGGGGGATCGCTTCAGCCAGCTGGCGGAACCTGGCCTCACTGGCCCGGAGCGCGACCTCGATGCGCTCGCGCTCCCGGAGCACGGCGCACAAGATCAGAGACGTGACCACCACAACGGCCAAAAACACGTCGAGCAGGAGCAGCGCCTGGTACACGTCGGTGTGAACGAACGGCCCGGTCCCGTGTACCGTCCCCCACACCGCGAACACGGCGATCACGATCACCGCGAGCGTGGCCCCCCGGGGGCCGAACCGGATCGCCGCCCACACCA
>DASWYH010000729.1:0-3737 GCA_036405095.1 Gemmata sp.
CGAACCGGGCCACCGCCTGGGCGCCGACCCGCCCCGGGGGCAGGAGCTTCACCGCGACCCATTTCTTCAACCGCAGGTGCTGCGCGCGGAATACCACCCCCATGCCGCCGCGCCCGAGGCGCTCGAACAGTTGGTACTGGCCCACGCGCTCGGGCGGGGGCGGTTCCTCCTTGGCACTGGCACGCGGGGCGAAGGCCCGCTCGGCGGCCCGCATCATGCGCTCGAAATCCGAATCGTCCAGGGTTCCGGCCACCAAGCCCGCGAACATTTCGCGCATCGGCTCGTCGCTCGCGGCGTCCAGCCGGTGGAGCACCTCCCCGCACGCCGCACACAGCGACACGTGCGACTCGATCGCGCGCAGCTGCGCCGCCGACAGTTCCTCGTGGAGGAACGCCGCCAGTCGGTCCGCCCCGGGGCACGGCGCCCCGCATTCCGGCGATGGCACGTCCGCCACGGTCACCCCTCCGCGCCCGCGGGCCGCACCGGTCCGAAGTCCACCAGGTCGCCGAACTCGGCCAGGAGCCGGCGGCGGACCCGGCTCTTCGCGAGGTACACCGCCGCCCGCGTGAGCCCCAGTTCGGCGGCCACGTCTTCGGCCCCCCGGCCGTCCACAGCCGTTTGCCAAAACGCCGCCCAGGTCTTCGGCTCGAACTCCCCGCGCACCAGCTCGATCGTCCGGTGAACGAGGTGCCGCTGGTCGTCCCAGACCGACGAGTCCGCGGGGGCGGCGGGCACCTGCCCCACCCGGCCCGGTCCGCTCCCGCCCTCGGCGGCCTCGACCGCCCCACCGGCCCGGTCCCGGATCTTGTTCCGCGTGATGGTGAACAGCCACGCGCGAAACGATTGGCCCGACCCCTCGCGCCGGAAGCCCCTGATGCCGCGGGCGACCGCGAGGAACACGTCCTGCCCGACGTCCGCGGCGTCCTCCCCGCGCAGGCCGCTCAGGGAGCACCACCGGTACACGAGGGGGCCGTAGAGCGCCACGAGGCGCGCCCAGGCCGCCTGGTCGTCGGCCCGCACCCGCGCCAAGAGGTTCAGGGACGTGGCGCTTGTGCCTTCGCTCTCTTTAACGCCGTCGTCTATCACCACTTGACTCCGAGAAATGTGCCGGGCCAGTTCCATTGAGAATAGTCGCCCTGCGAGAGACAGTTTCCAGCCGCTTGTGACAAGTGTAGGAGTTGCGCGGCCGGGTGCGGCGCCGGCCCCCGGTGCGACCGGGCCGAGCGCCCCAAAGGCCCCTCGCGCCACACGCGCCCCACCAGTGGGCACACGCATCAGGAACCGGGTGGCGGGTCCGCACGCCCGGGCAATGGTTAATTCCCGGCCCCGGGCCGTTGTGCGAGCCCCCGCGAGCGGATAGCATCAACCCAACCCTGACGCGCCGCACCCGGTTGAACCGTGAACATTCGCACCTTCAAACCCGGCGACGAAGTGACCCAGGCGGCGCTGTACAATGTCGCGGCGTTCTCGCTCCCCGGGTTCAAGCCGGCCAGCGCCGAAGACGTGAAGAAGCGCACCCGGGCGCGCGAGTTCGACCCCGGCACCCGGTTCTATGCCGAGGAGAACGGGCAAGCGGTCGGGTACTGCACCTTCGACCCGGTCCAGCGCCGGGTGAGCGTCCCGTGGGTCCGCAAGGGGCACGACGCCGTTGCCGGCCCGCTGTTCGACGCGGCCCTGGGCGCGGCCCGGGAGCGCGGGCTCACCACCGTGTTCGCGGCGTACCGGCGCGACTGGGAACCGGTGCTCCGGTTCCTCACGGACCGCGGGTTCAACCGGGTCCGGGAGGTGGTGAACTTTTGGGCCGATCCGGTGGACCTGCCGACCCTGGTGAACCGCACCAAGTTGCCCATCAACCGGCTCCGGCGCTCGGATCTGCCGGCGGTAGCGGCAATGGGCAAGGGGATCTTGCGGCTGTCCGAGGCCGAGCTTGAAAGTTATTTCTTCGCGAACCCGTACTTCCCTGCGGAAGCGGTCCTGGTGCTGCGCGCGCCGGACGAGACCCCGACCGCGGTCGCGATCGGGCTGGAGCGCGCGAGCTACGCGGACGTGAAGAAGGTCGATCCGCTGGCGCCGTGCTTCCGCCTGGGCGCGTTCGGGACCGAGGGGCTGAACACGAAGCGCGTGAACGGCCTGTTCAGCTTCCTGGTGGCGAACCCGGCGAACGCCCACACGGCGGGCCTGGCGCTGCTCTCCGAGGCGTCGCAGGAGATGACGGAGGGCACCGTGACGGCGCTGGCGGCCCAGTGCCCGTCGGACGTTCCGCACCTGCTGACGTTCTACAGCCGCACCTTCAAGGAGCACGGCCGCTTCCCGGTGCTGGAGAAACAGTTGTGAGTGCGGGGCCGGCCCTGTTCCCCTTCTTGCCCCCGCTCTCCGCTGCCCATTGCCCACTGTTTTGGTGCCTCATGCGGGCGATTCTGAGTGACGTTCACGGCAACATCGAGGCGCTCGACGCGGTCCTCGCGGACCTCGGCCGCCGGGCGGTGTCGTCCGTGTACAGCCTCGGCGACATCATCGGGTACGGCCCGAACCCGGTCGAGTGCCTGAACCGGGCGCTGCTCTGGGATCTGAACGTGTTGGGCAACCACGACCACGCGGTGCTGTACGACCCGATCGGGTTCAGCCCGGCCGCGGAGAAGGCCGCGCTCTGGACCCGTACCGTGATCGAAGCCGCGCGCCGCGATGAGCTGTGGACGTTCCTGTCCGAGCGCCCGCGCCAGTTCCGGGACGGTCACTTCCTGTTCGTCCACGGTTCGGCGCGGAACCAGACCAACGAGTACGTGTTCCCGGAAGACGTGTACAACGTCACGAAGATGGCCAAGATCGGCGAGCAGATCGACCGGTACTGTTTCGCGGGCCACACACACGTGCCGGGGGTGTTCCTGGAACCCGAGCCCGGGGCGCAGTGGCAGTTTCTATCGCCGGAGGAGATCGACCACACCTGGCACCTGGACGACCGCAAAACCATCATCAACGTCGGCTCGGTGGGGCAGCCGCGTGACGCGAACAATCGCGCCTGTTACGTCACGCTCGACGGCGCGGACTTGACGTTCCACCGCGTCGCGTATGACGTGGAAACAACGGCCAAGAAGATCTACGCGATCCCGGAACTGAGCGACTTCCTCGGCGACCGCCTCCGTGACGGTCGCTAACGGAGCCCCCCGGTCACGCCGAACCGGACGGCTCGCGCACCAGCGCCTGAACGTACCAAACGGTTTCATTTTTGGGGTCGTAGTAACAGGAGACCCCGCCGGTCGGCTTCCACCCTTTCGTCATGTGCTGCTGAACCGCCGCGGCCAGTCGGAGCGCGTCGTCGTTTTCGAGAATGATGTACACGGCCACCTCCACGAGTACCGACCGCAGAGCGGCTCACGAACGGCCTTTCGGTTCCGCGTTCTTCCACGCCGCCCACGTGTTCAACGCCGCGGGTGCCGCGCGCCCGGAAAGCACCTCGGCCAGTTTCGCCAGCCACTCGCCTTCGGGGTGTTCCATCTTCTTCGCCTGACCGATAACGCCCGAGAAATCCCAGTCGCCGGTCCGGACCTCCGTCTGCAACACAATCGCTTTGAGCCCGGAAAGGGCGTCGGCGCGTTTCTCCACCGGCCCGCAGCAGTAAGCGTACATCCAGCATTCGGCGTGCAACGCGGAGGGTGGCCCGTCCCCCAAATTCGAGAGCGCTGCATCAAGTCGGACCAACCCTTCTGCCACGCGGTCCGTTGAAAAGAGCAGCTGCGCGT
>DASWYH010000730.1:0-8627 GCA_036405095.1 Gemmata sp.
AGCACAGCGCCTGTTCGCCGCGGCCCGCGCGCTCCGCGAACTCAAGGTCGACGCGGCGGTGCTGTTCCCGAACTCGTTCCGCACCGCCCTGCTGGCGCGCCTCGGCGGGGCGAAGCGGATCGTCGGGTTCTCGCGCTACGCCCGCGGGTTCCTGCTCACCGACAAGCTGTTCGCTCAAACCGACGCCCGCGGGCGGTTCGTGCCGGCCCCGGCGCTCGACGACTACAACCGGCTCGCCGCAACTCTGGGAACGACCGATCCCGGGCACCGGATGGAGCTGTTCACCACGCCCGCCGACGACGCGAACGCCTCCGAGGTATGGGATCGCTTCGACCTCGCGCGGTACCCGCGGGTGGTGGCGCTCAACCCGGGCGCGGCCTTCGGGGCTGCCAAGCACTGGGGCTGCGACCACTTCGCGGAGTTGGCCCGCGCGCTCACGGCCCGCCTGCGGTGCGGGGTACTGGTGCTGTGCGGCCCCGCGGAGCGCGAGCTGGCCCGGCAGATCGCCGAGCAGAGCCGCTCCCCCCACGTGTACCCGCTGAGTGACGGCGCGCTGTCACTGGGGCTCACCAAGGCTCTCGTGAAGCGGGCCGACCTGCTCGTCACCACCGACAGCGGCCCGCGGCACTTCGCCGCCGCGTTCGACCGCCCGGTGGTGTCGCTGTTCGGGCCGACCCACATCGAGTGGACCGAAACCTACTTCGCCAAGGAAGTGCGCCTCCAGAAGAAGCTCGCGTGCGGCCCGTGCCAGCAGCGCGTGTGCCCGCTCGGGCACCACCGCTGTATGCGCGAGCTGTCGCCCGCCTCGGTCTTCGACGCCGCGGTGCAGTTGCTCACGCGGTGCGCGCTTCCGCTCTCCGGGGAGGTGTCGCGTGCCGGTTGAAACGCCCCCCCGGCTCGCCGCGTCCCTTCGCCAACCGCAGGTGGTGCTCGCGCCGCCCGCGGACCGGAGCGGAACGCTGACGCTTCACCCCGGGTTCGCGGACCTGTTCGCCCGCGCCGGGCTGACGTGCCCCGCGGCCTTCCTGGACCTCCCCGGCGAGGTGGTGAGCGGGCACGCGGACCGGCACGTGATGCGCGTGGTTGTGCCCGGCGCCGCGCGCGCGTTTTACCTCAAGCGGCAACACGTGGTCGGCCCCCTGGAGAAGCTCCGCACTCGCCTCGCCGGGTTCGGCTGGGGCTCCCGGTGCGCGCGCGAAGCCGCGCTCCTGGACGCGCTCGGTGCGAGCAACCTGCCGGCCCCCCGCTGGGCCGCGTGGGGCACCCACGGGGGCCGGGCGTTCCTCCTCGTGGAAGAAGTACCCGGCGCCACCGACCTGCGGCACGTACTCGGTTCCGGGCACCTGTCGCCCGTACAGAAGCGCGCGCTCGCAGCGCACCTCGGCCGCACGATCGCGGCCGTTCACGCGGCCGGGTTCACCACCCCGGACCTCACCGCCAAACACGTTCTCGTGAACCCGCAAACGCTCGCGGTTACGTTCCTTGACTGGCCCTCGGCAACGCACAGCGCGTCCGTTCCCAGCGCGGCGCGGATCGACGCCCTCGGTGCCCTTCAGGCGTCGCTCGCGCCGGAACTCGCAACGCTCACGGACCGGCACCGGGTGCTCTCCTCGTACCGCGAACACAGCCCGACATGGGCCGCGCCGGCCGACTTCCGGGCGCGCGTGCTCCGGGCCGCCGGGCGGCACGCGAACCGGCGCTCGGTGCGCGACCAGCTCCAGCCCCGGGCGGCTCAGCGCCTGGTGTGGCTCGCGGGCGAAGCGGTGTGCGCGGTGCCCGAAGTGGCGGCCGTGTGGCCCCGGCCCGCCACCGGGCTCCCGTTCTACGGGTTCGGGCCGAACGGGCTCCTGAGCGTCCGCATCGGGGAAACAAGCGCGGTTCTCGTTCGCGGGTCCACGTCGGCCCCGCTGGGGCGGTTCCGGGCCTGGCTCCGGGCGACCCCGTGGCGCTCCGAAGGGGTCACCATCGGGCGCGTCTTGTTTCACCTCCAACGGTACCAGGTGCCCGCGCCGCGCCTGCTCGCGTTCGGGCAGCGGCTCACGCGTGCGACGCGCGCCGACTGGTTCGCGCTGTACGAGGCGCCCGCCGGAGTGCCCTTGCGAAAATGGCGCCGCACGGCATCATCGACCGCCCGGCGGGCGCTGCTCGCCGATGTGATCGCGTGCCTCGGGCGCCTTCACGCCGCCGGGTGCGTGTTGGTCCAGGTGAAGAGCGCGTTCTCCGTCGTGGGCGGGCAGGTGAGCATCGCCGACCCGCGGGCCGTTCGCATCGTGCGCCGGGTGAGTCCCGCGGCGGTGCGGCGCGACCAGCGCGCGGTGGCCCGGTTTCTGGGAGCGGAATGAACGCGAACTCGCGCGACTCCGGAACCTCCAACCCGGGGCTGTTCAGGCCCGCGGTTGGTGACCCCGTTTCGACCTTCTGGCGGCGGGTGCGGCGCGGCGTGCGGCTGCTCCGCCGACAAGCGGACTGGGAGCGGTTCGCGGGCGAGGGCTGGCCGGACCGCGTGATGCAGCTCCCGCTGACCGATCGCGAGCACGCGAAACAGGGGCGCTCGATCGGGCGCAAGTTGTTCACCGAGGGCCGCGACAAGCTGAGCGTCTACCTGAAGCGGCACTACTGCCTCCCCCGGCTCCACGGGCTGCTCGCGACACTCTTTCCCGGGCGCGCGTGGTCCCCGGGGCTGCAAGAGTGGCAGCACCTGTGCTGGGCGAAGGAGCAAGGGTTCCCGGTCCCGCGCCCGGTGGCCGCCGGGCAGTTCGTCGGCCCGTGGGGGCGGTTGCAGGGCTTCCTCGCGGTCGAAGAACTGCACGGGATGTTGCCCCTTCACGAAGCCGTACCGCGAGCGGCCCGCGCCCTGGATGCGCGAACGTTCGCCCGGTGGAAGCGCGGCCTCACGGGCGAACTCGCCCGGCTCGCGCGCGAACTGCACCGCCGGAAGGTGTTCCACAAAGACCTGTACTTTTGCCACTTCTACATTCCGGAAACGCTCACCCGCGCGGTGCCGGCCGACTGGACCAACCGGGCGGTGGTGATCGACCTGCACCGGCTCGCGCGGCACCCGCACACCGCGCCGTGGTGGCAGGTGAAAGACCTCGCGCAACTGCTGTTCTCGTCGGAAGTCGAGGGCGTGACGGCACGGGACCGGGTCCGGTTCTGGAAGCTGTATCGGCAGGACTGGCCCGACGGGCGGGCACCGGGCGCATGGCTGCGCCCGTTCGTGAAGTGGAAGTGGCGCCGCTACCGCCGGCACAACGAGCGGAAGCCGTCCGCCGTACCCTACGAGCAGCAACGGAGTGCCGCGTAGATGGACATCGCACTTTGCTACGAGAGCGTGCTGCCCGCGCGGGGCGGGGCGGAAACGTACCTCGGTGACCTCGCGCGCCGGCTCGCCCGCGACGGGCACGCGGTTCACCTGTACGCCGCCCGGTGGGACGCCGCCGCGCTGCCCCCATCGACGCACTTCCACCGGATCGAGGTCCCGAACGGGCCGCGGTTCCTGCGCCCGTGGCGGTTCGGCGCCGCGTGTGAAGCCGAACTGAAACGCAACCGCCACGACGTGAGCATCGGGTTCGACAAGACCTGGGGCCAGGACATCCTGTACCCTCAAGGCGGGCTGCACGCCGCAAGTGCCGCGCACAACCTGCTGAAGTTCCCCGGCCCGATCTCGCGCAACCTCGCCGCCCTCGGGAAGTGGCTCGATCCCGCCGCGTGGTCCTTCTCGCGCCTCGAACGCAAACAGTACCTGGGGCCGAACCGGCCGCTGGTGATCGTGAACAGCTTCATGGTGCTGAAGCACTTCGAGCAGTTTTACGGCATCCCGCCGGATTCGGTGCATGTGATCCGCAGCGCGATCGACCCGGGGCGGTTCTCCGCGGACGACAGGCTCAAGCGGCGGCACGAGGAGCGCGGCCGGTGGACGGTGTTCCCGGACGAAACGGTGGGCCTGTTCGTCGCGATGAACTACCGGTTGAAGGGGCTGGCGCCGCTGCTCAACGCGCTCGCCCTGGTGCCGCGCGACAAGCCGTTCAAGCTGGTGGTGGTGGGGCACCCGAAGTTCGGGCGGTACAAGCGGCAGGCGGAGCGCCTCGGCGTGGCCGATCGGGTGGTGTTCCTCGGGCACCGCGACGACCCCCGCGACTGCTACTTCGGCGCGGACTTCCTGGTCCACCCCACGTTCTACGACCCGTGCTCGCTGGTCGCGCTGGAGGCGCTGGCGTGCGGGCTGCCGGTCGTCACGACGCGGTACAACGGGGCCGGCGAGTTGCTCACGCCCCCGAGCGACGGGGCGGTGATCAGCGACCCGCACGACGCGCCCGCGCTGGCCGCCGCGATGCACCGGTTCACGGACCACGGTTACCGGGCGGAGTCCTCCGGCGCGGCGCGGCAGGCGGGCACCAGGTGGACCTTCGAGCACCACTACCAGGCGCTGCTCGACGTGTTCAACGAGGTGCGCGCGACGAAGCGGGCCGCGTGACATGCGGCCCGCGTCTCGTAACCGGGCCGCAACGGGGTTGGGGTTGTGGAACGCCGGGGCGGGTTGTAGAAGCCGCCCCGTTCCGCCCGACAGGGGACCCGCGGTCCGAGGTGAGGATGCTTAGCCAGGTTACCGGCATCTGGAAGTTCCGGAGCTTCCTGTTGGCGCTCGTGCGGCTCGACTTCCGGCTCAAGTACAAGCGGTCGGCGCTCGGAACCGGGTGGGCGCTGGTGACCCCGCTCGCGATGGCCGCCACCTACGTGCTCGTGTTCAGCGGGGTGCTCGGGCTGTCGGCAGCGGAGTACGCCACGTCGCTGCTGGTCGCCCTCGCGGTGTGGGGCTTCTTCCGCGAGTGCGCGGTCAGCGGGTGTTTGGCGCTCGTGTCGCACGAGAACTACATCCGCCAGAGCCCGCTCCCGTTCGGCCTGTACTCCTTGCGGTTCGTCATCGGGTACGCGATCCAGGGGCTGTTCGCGTTCGGGGTCGCGCTCGTCGCTCTGGTCATCAAGGACGGGCACGCCGGGAAGTTGCTCATGCTCTGGGCGGTCGTGCCGGCGCTGCTGATGATCTTCGTCGCGGGGTGGGCGGTGGCCACCATCTTCGCGTTCGCGCAGGTCCACTTCCATGACACGAAGCACCTGCTGGAGATCTTCGCGCAGATCCTGTTCTTCATGACCCCGATCGTATACGGCCCGGAGCTGCTGGTGGGCAAGGGGCTCGGGTGGGTGGCCCGGTTCAACCCGCTCAACACGTACCTGGAACTCGTCCGCTGCCCGCTCACCCGGGGCGAGCTGCCGCAGGAGAAGTTGTACCTGTACGGCGCGATTTGCACCGTCGCGCTCTACGGGCTCGCGGTCGCGACCACCGCGCGGTTCCAGAAGAAGGTCGTGTTCCAAATCTGATCGGACCGAAGCGCCCGCGCCCACCATGACCGTTCGCGCCGCGCATCCGCGGCGCACACTTCACGGCCCGCCGCCCGTCCCCCGTCGGTCCCGCTCAATCCGTCTTGACCCGTTTTTTGCGCCGGCTGTACATTGGCGCACTCGCGGTATTCGGGGACGCACGGCAGCGGCCCTCACGACCACGTCAGCACCAGGACGGTGTCTCATGATCAGCGTGCTTTTCTGCTCGCGGGCCAAAGGTAACCCCGACTCCGGGCTCGCCCGGCTGCTCGACTCGATGGTGCGCTGCACAACGCCCGAAGAGCAACAGCAAGTCGAGTTCCTCATCAAGTTCGATTCCGACGACGGGGAGCGGTTGCCCGACTCCTTTTTTGCGAAGTACCCGTTCAAGGTGCGCACGTTCGTCTGGTCGCAGGGCGAGGGCCGGCACGGGCTGCACCACGCCCAGGAGTACATGTTCGCGCAGCGCGACCCGCGGTCCCGCTGGTGCCTGATGACCGCCGACGACTTCTACTTCAACCGCCCGGGCTTCGTGTCCGAGATCCTCGCGGTGAAGGACGAGTTCTGCGTGATGGGGTACATCCGCCCGCCGATCGAATCCTTCGCCGGGATCTACGAGCAGGAAGAAGCGGTCCGGCGGTGGGTCGTTTCGTTCGGCTCGTGGTCCCCGGTGGTGAGTTCCCGGCTGATCGAGGTGTGCCAGAACTTCGGCTGGCAGGCGAACGTGGACAGCTGGCTGATGGGCCTCTCGGTGGCGCTGTACGACCTGTACGGCGTGGTGATCTGGAAGCAGCACCACCCCTTCTACGAGCGCGGCGGCGACCACGAGCGGCCCGCCAGCACCGGCGCCGCACCGACTTACAACAACATGGAGCTGACCAACAACGTCGGCCCGATCAACAAGTACTGGTTCGAACTCGTCCGCCGGCAGGCCCGCAACGTGTACCTGAACATGGTCCACGGCACCGAACACACCCGCGGGTGGGCGGAAACGTGGCACAAGGTCCGCGCGCAGCCGGTGCGCCGGCTCCCCGCGCGCATCCTCCGCAAGCTCGGCCGGCGGCTCGGGTCCGTATTCGCCTGACACCCGCGCCCGCTCCGGCTGTCTCCTGTCAAACGCGCCGCACCCGCGCGGAACGGGCGCTTCCCGCTTCGGGTAGCTGCGGCGCACGGACCGGGTCCGTGTATGTGATCGGCTCGCTCAACCGTACTCGTGCCTCGAACCCCTTGAGAACTTCCCCATGCACCTGGGCCGCCGCGAGAAAGTGCCTTTTCCCGCTTCGTACAAGGGCTTCGCGCTGATCCGCATTCACGGGCGGGTCCACGCGCTCCCGCCCACGGCGAACGTCGAACGCATCCTTGGCACCCCGGGGCTTCTGGACCGGCACCCCGCGGTGCTGGCCGCCCCGACGCTCGAGGAGGTCCAGTGCCTCGTTGATGCGTGCGACCCGCACGCACTCGTTCCGGAAACGCTCAAACAGGTCGCCGGTTACGACCTCGTCCGGCACCGCGGCGCGTTCCACGCGGTCCCGCACGGGGCCGGCGCGATCGACCTCGACATCGCGGGCGACTGCCAGAAGGTCGGGGTGATCCACGGCACGAGCGCGGACGAACTGGAGCGCAAGGTCCGACACATCGCGACCGGTGCGCCGGTCGAGTTCGCGGGCTGGCTCCCGATCTACGCGGTTTCGGGCAACTGCGGGCAGCACCCGCAGTTCAAGCACACCGGGAACCCGCCGGAGGGGTATCGGTTCACCCGGTCCGCGCCGCCGATCGAGAACCCGGGCCCCCGTCGCGAGGGCATTCGGACCCGGGTCCGGCGCCTCCGGGACGCATTCGCCAAGGGCGCGCGCAAGCTCGCATACGCGGCCCGCAGCGCCCTGAGCTTCGTGCTCCCCCAGAAGGGCGTTTCCATCGGAACCCGGGTCGCGGTGCTCGTGGCGCTCGTGCGTCTGTGCGTACTGCTGCTACGGAAGGGCTGCAAGCCGGGCGCGGTGCTGAACTTCCTCCAGACGCGGCACCTGCAATCGCAACTGCTGCTCGGCAAGCAAGAACTGGTGTTCCTCACGAGCATGCCCTACACGTTCGGCCAGAACCCGTGGGTGATCGAAATCGAGGACCCCACGACGCTCTTCTACCCGCTCGTGCAGAACGGCCACACGTGCGGAACGTCGCTCGCGGAGTCGCCTTATCTGCCGATCGTGAAGGCGCTGCTCGAAGCGGACCACTGCAAGGCGATCCTCACCCACATGCGCTCGACGGCCGAGCTGGTCCCGGCGCTCTTCCAAAGCGAGATCATCACCCGGAAGGTGATCTACGCGCCCCTGGGGGTGCGGCTCCCGCCCCGCTGGCAGCGCCACGACCCGCGGCCCGCGGACGAGCCGATCAACCTGCTGTTCATCAACTCGTGGTGCCAGGTGCCGGAGAACTTCTACGTGCGCGGCGGGCTGGATGTGCTCGAAGCGTTCGCGGTCCTCCGCCAGCGCTATCCGCAGCTCCGGCTGACGATGCGGACCGGGCTCCCGACGCTCGACGACCACTACCTGCGGATCATCGAAAGCGGCTGGGTTCGCGTGCTCAACCGGTTCCTCTCGGACGAAGAGATGGCCGCGCTTCACGCCGAGAGTGACGTGTTCCTGCTCCCGGCGGCGCGGGTCCACATCGTGTCGCTGTTGCAAGCCATGTCTTACGGGCTCGCGGTCGTCGGTTCGGACGGCTGGGGGATGGAAGAGTACCTCGAAGACGGGCGCAACGGGCTGGTGGTCCGCGGCCGACACGGGAAGGCGTCATGGGCGGACCCTCAGGCCGGGATGCTGCGCGAGAACTACGAGGTCATGTACACGCCCGATCCGGCGATCGTGGCCGGTATCGTGGAAGCCGTTTCGCGCCTGGTCGAAGATCACAACCTGCGGCGCCGGCTGGGCCGAACGGCCCGTGCGGACGTGCGCGACCGCTACAACCTCGATGTCTGGAACCACGGGTTGAAAGCCGCACTCGATCGCGCCCGCGGCATCGAATCGGCTCCGCCCGCGCCAACCGAACCGTCGGCTCACGAAGTGAGAACCGAGCCTCGTCCGATCGCGGCCGGGCGCGGGGTCTAACCGCCTACCAGAAAAGGCTTCGCCTTCGTGGTTCGTTTGCAAGTTCAGCACCGCCCAAATGTATAGGTAGATGCGCATTGTCGTGGAAAACCCGAAGTGTGGGCGAGGGCGAACGTCATCCCTCTGACACTTCGGGCTCGAAGTCTTCAG
>DASWYH010000731.1:0-7726 GCA_036405095.1 Gemmata sp.
AGATCGGCCCGCTTGCGCGCCGAAACGTCACGCGAGGTGATGACCACCCCGCCGCCGAGCGGTACCACCTGGTGATAGAGCCAAACGGCCGCCCCCCCCGGCCCCTCAATCTGGAACTCTTCCTCCAGCGGGGTCTGGGTCTCGACCACGCTGGCGTACCGGTCGCAGAAGCCGCCGGTGCGGTTGATGGGGAGCAGTTCGCACAGGCGCTGGCCGACGACCGCGTCACGGGACCTTGCGAGGAGCCGCTCCCCGGCGGGGTTCAGGTCGTCGAAGGTGAAGTCGGCGATCCGCCCGCCCGGGTCGCGCACCGCGGACAGGAAGAAGACCGAATCCAGGCTCCCGTTCATGGCCGCCCGGAACCGCTCTTCGCCGGCCCGCAGTTCGGCCTCGGCCCGGCGCCGTTCCGCAATTTGCCGCTCCAGCTCTTCCGGCGAGCGCATCGCAAACGCTTTGGGGATCACCGGGAGCAGCGAGAGGACCGTGACCCAGGAGACGATCGCGGTCGCGAGCTTGACGAGCCCGGCGAACCGGTACACCGGCCACCAGAAGATGGCGGCTTCGATGAGGTGCGTGGTGCCGCACAGCAGGATGAACGCGCTGAACAGCCAGAACAGGTTGCGGAACGGCACGTCCTTGCGGCGCCGGGCGAAGAGCACCAGCGCGATCGGGATGGCGAGGTACGCGGACCACACCCCGAGGTCGGAGAGGATGTGCAACCAGCCGAGCCCGGTGTCCCAACGGCCGCAGGTCCAACGGGCGCGGAAGTCCGCGGTGTCAAACAGTTGGGACCAGAATTGCCACATAATCGTCGCGCTCCTGGCGACTGTGCGAGGAGATCCGGTGTGCCGAGAAACGACCGTCCTTATAGCGCCGGTCCCAGTTGCCGAAACAACCCGCGACGTGCGATAAGCTGACCGAACAATAGTAGCTCACGGGTGGCCCTCAGGCGCCCCCGGCGGACCCGAAACGGCAGGTCGAAATGAGGCGTGGGCACGCCCTCGAATCGGGGCGCCTGGCGCACCACCTTCGGAGTAGAATGCGGAACCCCGGTTCGGCCAGCTCGCGGTATCCGGGACCCCGGTTCGCCAGCGGCTGGTTCCACTTTTTGATGCGCGCAGCGGCCACTTGTCCGGCTCGGAAGCCGTTTCAGTTATCGCCGACCGGGTTGAGCACAACCCGAGTCGCCGGCACCCCGTTCCGGTGTTTAAGTTCTCGGGCGGGAGGCGCCGGTGAACCGCGCGCACACGCCAACCGTGCGCACAAAAAGGGCACGGGGTTGGAAACGAATTCACGGGGCAACAACGGCCCGCATGTAGGAATTGGCGTTCGGCCCTGAAACCTCGGGCACCGCGGTAACCCGCAACAACACCGGGCCGAAGGGGTGAAGAAAATCGTGTAAACCGGAACCTGGCACTTGCGTTTGGCGCAGGAGCCCGGTCTACTAAACATCAACCCATCGGATCGCCCCGTTCACCACACGGATCGTGACCCGCATCTCAGCCGCGGAGGCGGCAAATGACCGTGGCACCTGATTTCTTCGAGACCGAACCGCGGAACTGGCGCGCGCGACTCGCCGTCAGCGTCGAGGTGATGCGCGAACTCAGCCGGTCCGTGGACCCGCAGGAGATGTACGCGGTGTTCGCCCGCCGCATGGTACAGCTCTTCCCGATCTCCCGGCACCTGACCATTTCGCGACGCGGGCTGCGGCACCCGGAGTACCGCGTCGCGCGCTACAGCCAGTGGAAAGACCCGATCAACCCGTGGAAGGATTCGCACCGGCTCCCGGTCCACCACGGCGGGTTGCTCGCGGAGCTGCTCTACGCGGACCAGCCGCGCGTCATCGACGGGTTGACGGTGGATCCCGAAGACCCCGCGCACGAGTACCTGAGCGGCCAGCGGTCGCTGCTCGCGATCCCTCACTTCGAGAGCGGCGCGGCGCAGAGCATGGTCATCGTCACCCGCGACGACGTGGAGACGTTCCCGCGCGAGCGGGTGCCCGATCTCCTGCTTTTAAGCAACCTGTTCGCACGGGCCACCCAGACCCTGGTGCTGTCACAGGCGGTGAAAGAGGCTTTCGACGGGCTGGACTACGAACTCCGCTCGATCGCCGAGATCCAGAAGTCCCTGCTGCCGGCGGAGAAGCCCAAGGTTCCGCACCTGGACGTGGCGGTACATTACCAGACGGCGAAGCGGGCCGGGGGGGACTACTACGACTTCTTCCCCCTCCCGAACGACCGGCTCGGGGTGTTGATCGCGGACGCGAGCGGTCACGGGGCGCCGGCGGCCGTGCTGATGGCCGTGGCCCACAGCATCGCGCACACGCGGCCCGAACCGCCCCAGCGCCCGGGCGAGTTCCTCACCTATATGAACGCCCACCTGACCCGGCGCTATACGCGGCCCACGGGCAGCTTCATGACCGCGTTCTACGCGGTCTTCGACCCGATCAACGGCACCCTGAGTTACGCGAGCGCGGGCCACAACCCGCCGCGCCTGCTCCGCTGTGCCGACGGGTTCAAACTCGCGCTGAACCGCGCGCAGAAGCTCCCGCTGGGTATCAAACCGGACGAAGTGTATCTGGAGCAGACGCTCCCGCTGCTCCCTGGCGATCAGGTGGTCCTCTTCACCGATGGCGTGATCGAGGCCGTGAACACCGAGGGCGACGTATTCGGGTCCGGCCGCATTGATGAAGAACTCGAAACGTGCCTCCCGACCGCCGGCGCACTGCTCCGGGCCATTCTGGCTTCACACGAGTTGTTCACCGCGGGCACCATCGCCGCCGACGACCGCACACTTGTCGTGGTGAAGCGCGTGTGACGTCGGGCGCGTCCTACCACCCCGCTTATTTCCGGGGCACGTCCGGGCGTCCCCGCCGCCCAAAACCATCTACCACGCGTTGAGTTGCGGGCGGCGCCTTTGGCGCTCTCAACTGTCCGTGTCGATTCGGTTCGACGCCGGGCAGACGCGTTCGTTTTTCTGTCTAATGGAGGTGACCTGTGGCACGTTGCGCAATTCGGGGTATGGCCGCCGGAGCCCTGTTTTTCATTTGCCTCATCGGATCACGTGCTGCCGATGAGAAAGCAATTCCCGGCGTCGGCCCGGTCGGTGAGATCAAGAAAGTTTATACGGGGTTCAAGTTCACCGAAGGGCCGATTAGCGGCGCCAACGGCGTCGTGTACTTCTCCGACATTCCCAACGAGAAAATTCACCAGATCGACGCGGACGGCAAGCTCGGCGTCTTCCGTGAGAAATCGAACGTGGCAAACGGGCTGATGGTGAACGCAAAGGGTGAAATCGTTGCGTGCGAGATGAGCGGTGCGATCGTCGCCCTTTCCGCCGACGGCAAGGAGCGCCGCATCATCACCGACAAGTACAACGGCAAGCGGTACAACGCCCCCAACGATCTCGTCCTCGATAAGGCCGGCGGAGTGTACTTCACCGACCCCGCGTTCCGGGCGCCGATGCCGCTGCCGCAAGGCAAGACGTGCGTGTATTACGCCGATGCGAAGGGCCACGTCACGCGCCTGATCGACGACCTGCCGAACCCCAACGGCGTGCGGCTGTCGCCCGACGAGAAGACGCTTTACGTGTTCCCCAGCGGGCAGAAACGGATGATGAGCTACCCCGTCGAGGGGCCGGGCAAGCTCGGAAAGGGGAAGCCGTTCTGCGAACTGAAACAAGCGAAGGAGGGCGGTAACGGGGGCGGCGACGGCGGCGCCGTGGACTTCAAGGGGAACGTGTACATCGCGGCCGGAACCGGGCTCCAAGTGTTCGACCAAGTGGGCAAGTACCTCGGAACCATTGTGTTTCCGGAGCAGCCGTCGAACGCGACCTTCGGCGGCAAAGATATGAAGACGCTCTTCGTAACCGCCCGGACATCGGTTTATTCGTGTCCGATGGAAATCGCCGGGCACCGCTACCCGGCCAAGTAATTCGAGAAAGGGCCACTGGCCCGGAGTTTGCGTGTTGCTCAGTTTCTGATCACCGGGCGCCCGATTCGGTGCCGCCCTGCGGTCTCGCGCGGAGCAACAATGGACCCCCACTGGCTCGTGAGACTCGATCAGACCCTCTCCTCGTACTCGATTCTCTTATCACTCGTCGTTATCGTTCTTATCGCGGGCGCCCTGTACCAGGTCGGCGTCATCGATTGGGCGCTGGGGCTGTTCGGGCGCACCACGCGGGCGGCCGTGTCCCGCGGGTTCCGCTTCTGGGAACGGTGGCTCTCGTGGGCCGATTGGCGGGTCTACCTGCTCATCACCTTCGGCACCATCACGACCGGCATTCTGACCGCCCACCGCGCGCCCGTGGTGACCCTCGGGTGCGCCGCGCTGGCGCTCTGGATGGGGGTGTCCACGTGCCTCGCGTACATGTTCATTGACGTCGAACGGTACGAGGTCGAGCGCGGGCGCAAGGCCATCCACAATCCGACGAAAGGGCAAGAGTTGGCACCGAACGTGGCGCGGTACGGGCACCGCGTCGGGGTGCTGCTCATGGCTTCGGCCGCGGCCGGCGTGATCGGCGGGTTCGTGCTGTTGAACCAGGGGGCGTATGAAACCGTCGGCCGCAACTGGTACGTGCTTGAAGGGGACACTCGGCCGGGGTTCGTGGACTTTCTCACTTATGCAATTATCAACCTGCTCAGCCTCGTCGATGTGCTGAACCTCGCCGACTCGAAGCGGTTGCTGCACGCGACGTTCGTGAAAAAGGGGGCGGCCCCCTCGGCGCTGATGTTGGGCGCGTTCCGGTCGTTCTTCACGCTCATCTTGCTCCAGCAGGTGTTCGCATCGGTGCGCCAGGGGCGGTTGCTGTCCGAGACGATTGCGGACTTCTGGAGCCCGCACGAGCCCATTCACGACCGCGCCCGCAACGCGCTCCCGCAGTTCGGGGCCGCGGCGATCGGTCCGGTGCTGGTGTCCCTGCGCGAACTGACGGCGCTCACAAAGGAGCAGCGGGACCAGTTGCCCCTGGTCCTCGCCGCGATCGGGCCGTCAACGGTTCCGGTCCTGGTGAACCACCTCACCGACTCGCATGAACACGTGCGCGCGGTTGCCGCCGGGGCGCTCGGGCACCTCAGCGCCGCCGAGGCCGTGGCCGATGTGGCGGCCCTGCTCGGTGACCCGAGCGGGTTCGTGCGGTTGAGTGCGGCGCAGGCGCTCGGCTCAATTGCCGCATCCGGTGCGCGGGCGGCCCGCGCCCGCCGGGTGCGACCGCCGCGCCGACACAGCCACCGGTGGCCGTTCTTCCACACCGCCCGCGCGACAGGCGGGGAACTGGACCCGCCCGGGTTCGCCGTTGAGAACTTGCGCCGGGCGCTCGGCGACGAGCTCCCGGCCGTGCGCGCGGAAGTGGCGACCGCAATCGGGCGCGCGGGCGGAGCGTCCGAGCACATCGCGGGCGCCCTGTCGGAGTTACTTCGGGACGCAGACGAAACGGTGCGGTGCCGGGCGGCCGAAGCGCTCGGCTCCTTGAACGCGGCTCCGGAACTCCTGATGCCCGCTCTCGACGACCCGGCGGCCCCGGTGCGCGTGGCCGCGGCGAACGGGCTGAAGCGCCTGGGCCGGCGCGCAACCGGAGCCGTTCCGCGATTGATCGAGCTCCTTCAGGACCGAGACGAAGCCGTTCGGATTGCCGCGGGGGAAGCGGTAAAGGCGGCCGGGCCGCTGGACAACGGAGCGGCAACCAAACTCGCGGACGGCCTGTCCAGCCCCGATACAGCGGTTCGCGCGCAGGCCGCCGAGGCGCTGGGCACCGTTGACGCCCCGGCGGCGCAAGCGGCCCCGCTCCTGGTCGGGGCCTTGATGGACCGCAACGACGGGGTCCGGGCGAAGGCCGCAGAGGCGCTCGGGAAGATCGGCGGTTCGGCCGCCGGGGTCGCGGTTCCGCACCTGGTGCGGGCGCTCGGCGATCGTGACAGCTGGGTCAGCGCACTTGCGGCGGAGGCGCTCGGTGCGATGGGCACCGTTGAAGGGGTGGTGTCCGGCCTGACCCGCGCGCTCGGGCACGTCAACGCGCAGGTCCGGGCGAATGCCGCCGAGGCGCTCGGAAAGCTGGGCACGGCAGCGGGAACGGCCCGCGCCGCGCTGGAACGCGCCGTGTCGGACGACGACGGGCTCGTTCGTGCTCGGGCCGTTCGCGCGCTGGGGGCGCTCGGCACCCCCACGGCGATCTCGGCGGCCCTGATCCGCTACGCGCTACGGGATTCGGATCCCGTGGTGCGTGTGGGGGCCGCCGCCGCCTCGGGCGCATGGGACCACCCGCCGCAGGAGGTGCTCACCGAGTTGCTACCGCTCCTGAGAGACTCTAACGACCAAGTTAAAGTTCAGGTGTGCGAGGTTCTCTCCAAGTGGGGCGGGCTCGGCGCACCCGTTATTGATGGGTTGTGCCAGGCGCTCGCGACCGACGACAGCGATTGGGTTCAGGCGGCGGCTTCCCAGGCACTGGCGCGTCTCGGCTCGGTGGCTGTCGGTGCCGGCCCGGCGCTGCTCCGGGCCGCGCGCACCGGCGAAACGGGCGTGCGCGAGCAGGCCATGCGCGCGCTCGTCATGATTCAGCCGCCCGAGGCGCTGGAGGCGTTCACAACGGGCACGTGCGATCCGGCCGCCGAGGTGCGCCGGGTCGCGTCCGCCGGGTGGGTTAAGGCACCCGTGGTTCCCGTGACGGCAGGCCCCGCGCTGAGTGACGCGCTCCACGACCCGGAGGCGCAGGTGCGGGCCAATGCGGCATACGCGCTCGCGCGCCTGAACGAACTCCCGGCCGACGCGATTGTGCGGTTGCGCGAGTGCCTCAGTGACCCGAACGATGGTCTGCGCCTGAACGCGGCACTTGCCCTGCGGTTGGCGCCCGCGAGCGAAAGCGCCGACCTGATGCAGCACCTCCTGGGTGACCCGAACGTGCGGGTGCGTCTGGTCGCGGCCGGCGCGGTACTCAGCGCCGACCCCGCGAACGCTCGCGCGGCGGAAGCCGTTCGCGCGGCAGCCGAAGATCCGTCCCCGCGCGTGCAGCAGGCCGTGGCGGAACTGCTCCCGGTGATCGAAGCGGAGCCCGCCGCCGCGCCAACTGAGGCGCCCCAGGAGCCCACCGGAACGGTCGCGGAACTGCTGGTGATGCGGTGACGCCCGACTTCACGCTGTGCGGGTGATAAAATGCCCCGGAGGCGATCAACATGGCCCCCGAGGAACCCTCATCTCGTCCCCCCTCAGCGCCGAACTGCTTGAGGTTCTTGACACCCTTTCGGGGGGCGTGCATCCGGGGTTCCGACCCGCGCACGCCAAGGGTTCGATGTACTCCGGGACGTTCACCCCGGCACCCGAAGCGGCCGGACTCACACGCGCCGCACATGCGAACTGCACGTCCACTCCGGTCACGGTCCGGTTCTCGGCGGCGGCCGGGCTCCCCACGATCTCGGATCACGATCCGAAGGGCTCCAGCCCGCAGGGAATGGCGATCCGGTTGCACCTCGCCGACCACGTCCACACGGACATCATTGCCCACTCGCACAACGGCTTCCCCGTGAGGACCGGAGAAGAGTTCCTGGCGTTCCTGCGCGCGGTGGCCGCGATCGGTCCGGGCGCCCCGACCCCGCCGCCCGTCGCTGCGTTTCTCGCGTCGCACCCGGCGGCGCGGGCGTTCGTGGAAGCCCCGAAACCGATCCCGTCGAGCTTCGCGCGGCAGGCGTTCTTCGCGGTGACCGCCTTCACGTTTACGAACGCGGCCGGCGCCGCCCGTG
>DASWYH010000732.1:0-9052 GCA_036405095.1 Gemmata sp.
GGGCACGGGCCTGCTTCTCCACCAGCTCGTGGTAACCCGGCACCGTGTTCAAGAACTCCGTTGCCGCGGTGTACCGCTCACGAGCCGAGGTCGGGTTCCCGTGGGCGTCCCGGT
Source organism: Gemmata sp. (assembly GCA_036405095.1). GTDB lineage: Bacteria > Planctomycetota > Planctomycetia > Gemmatales > Gemmataceae > Gemmata. Next base: position 115 of record DASWYH010000732.1, read on the forward strand.
CCGAGGATGATACCGCACCTTTGTCCCACGTGCCAATGTTGCTGTCCTTCAGACCGCTGTGCAGCCGCAGGGCCGGGAACGGGGTGTTCAGATCGTCCGGTTTGTTCAGCCGGGCCGTCACGGCCTGTTTCCACGTTTCGAAGTCGTCGTGCAGCTCCCCCGCGGGCTCCTTCTCCGGCCCCGTCGGTTCGTCGTCGTCCTCCGGTTTCTTCTTCGCCTTCTTACTCACCGCCCCGGGCTTCTTGTTCAGCTTGTCAACGTGGACGTAGCTCTTCTCGTCGGACCGGGGGTACCCGGTGACGAAGGTGGCCCCGTCCCGGCCCAGGTGAATGTACCCGGGAACGACGGCCTTCGGGGGCTTTGCTCCCCGAGCGGCCTGGAGGGCCACGAGGTACTCGCTGATCTTGGACGCCCGCTCCCGGCCCCGGTCCGGGATCGACACCGACGCCTTGGCGGCGCGGGTCTTCATGTCCACGAGGCGGACGATGCGCCCGTCGTCGGAGCGGTGATCGTGGCCCATGCCCACAGTGGTTCGGGGGGGGTCGGATTTGGGCGGATCGACGGTCTCTTGCCACACCGCGTCAGAGCCCAGGAGCACCGTCCCGGCGGCTTCGGCCCGGGTCGATGATTTGATCCCCTTGGCGGCGGCGATGTGGGCCATCTTTTCCTCGTGGGAACCGAGCTGGTCCAGTTCCTTGCGCAGCGCCTTTTTGGCGACGACCTCGTCCGCTTCCGTGCCGCCCCCCTCTTCTTCCGCGCCCGCCGGATTCGGTTCGTTCGGGCCTTTCGGGGGCTCCGCGGGCGGGGCGGGCGGGGCGCTCTCGCCCTCGGCCTTCGGGGGCTCCGCGGGCGCCGCACCCGGGGCGCTCTCGCCCTCGGCCTTCGGGGGCTCGGCGGGCGCCGCACCCGGGGCGCCGGGGCCGCTCGGCTCCGCCCCTTCCCCGCGCACCGGCCCGGGGGAGGGACCCGCGCGCACGGCCGCACCGCCCGGCACGTGCTCGAACTCCTCGTGCGTCTCCGGGTGGATCCACCGGTGCGTTTCCTCCTTCCACACCAGCCCCGGGCGCGGGGGCGGGCCGGGGGCCGCGAACGCGTGCCGGCCTTCCGGTTCGTGGCCCGCGCTCAGCGCGGCCCCGTCGTTCCCCCCGTCCCTGCCCCCGTCGGCCCCACCCGGCCCCGGCTGCTGCTGCTGTTGCTTCTCCTGGGCGCTGACGAGCCGGTCCTGGGGGTCCCGCGGGGCCGGCATCCCGGTGGCCTCGTGGGCCCACTCGGCCGACACCTCCAGGCCCACGCCCTGCGCGTCCTTGATGATCCCCACGATGGCCTTCACGTTCCCCCAGTTGGTCCCACCCAACTTGAGACGCGGCATCCGGTCCTCGGGCAACGCGAAGTTGGGACCCACCAGCCACGGGATCAGTTGCCGGTTGATCACATCCGCCAGGGCACCGGCCAGGCGCTGCTCGCCCGCGTTGGACGCCTCCTGCTGGACGCTCGTGTCCGTGTGCGCGCTGGCACCGCCGTCACCCTCCATGAACGGCTGCGCCGCGCCCCGCACCGCGAAGAAGATGTCCTCCCGCTGGGCGTGCACCATCTGCTCGAACCCGGAGAGCGCCGCCGCCGCGCTCAGGTTCAGCACCTCGATCTCGTCCTCCTTGCTGGGCAGCACCACCCAGCCACCGTCACGCAGAGCCCGCAGCGCCGCCTCCATGTGCTTGCGCCGGCTCGGGTCCGACACCTTCCCCTTCATGTACGGGAGACCGTACACCTTGAGCGCCACGTACCACACCTTGTACACGTCGCTGATGATCTCCGCCGCGCGAGTCGCGGCCCGCACGTCCGACTGGCCGAACGGGTTCCCGTACAGCCCGTTGTGGGAATACAGGATGACCTGCTCGGGGCGGTAGAACTCCAGCCCCCTCAGCACGTTCACCACGCCCACCACGTTCAGGTACGGGTCCAACTGGAGCCGCAGGTGCGTGGTGTCGATGCCCCGCACCTGCGCCAGCCCCCACACCGGGCGACCCTTCCACACCGCGGGCCGCAGCGTCTTCTCGGACACGCTCCAACCGTCGATAGATGCGGCCGTGTACACCGTGTCCAGGAGCCCGGCCCAGCCACCGGGGGACGCGGTCACGGTCCAGTCCACGAACTTGGCCGCCAGCGCCGACAGCGCGTCATCCTTGTCCGCGGGCATCAGCGTGGGCTGCAGGCAGCAGATGTCATCGGCCTTGCCACGCACCGCCGAGCGAAGGACGGGTGAGGTGCGGTACAGGGTGCGGAACCGGTGCCGCATCTCGGGCGTCTCGGACCCGTACCGGTCCAGCTCCAGCGGGCCCTGGTACGGGGGGCTGAACACCTGGGAGAGGATGTGGTCCTGGGTCGGGTCGAGGTGGTGCCGGGGCGGCCCGATGAGGGACGTAATTTGCGCGTGGGTGGGCGGGGGGATGGTGCCGGTATCGGCGGTGCCGAGTTGGCGCCCGACCCAGGAGCCGACCGAGTGCAACCATGTGCCCATAAACGTCACCCACGAGTGGAACTCACTCGCGAGTGTCGGCCCCGCGGTTGCCTGCGGGGGGGAGGAAGGGGGAAGGGGCGCACGTGGGGGAGATACGCACCCAACGCGATTACGCGGTGAGCTACGCAGATGGGATCGGCATAGACGCGATGAGCGCAACGGTGTAAGCGGCGGCGACGATTGCGGCGTACTGCTGCCAGGCGTCCCCTTTGCTCATGTCGCAGTAATCGCAAATGCCACGAACGACCAGGTAGCCATTGCCGGACAGCCACGTTGCGTCTGCGACCCCGGAACCTTCCATTTCGACCGCTTTAACCTTGTGCACGGCCCGCAGATTGTCCCGCCGAACCGGGTCTTTCAGCAGAATGTTCGCTGCCGCAATCGGCCCCTGGAAGAGCAACGGGCGACCCGGCTCGCGCCGCTCGTCTTGCGGGTGCGGAACGATCTCCGCGCGACGGTGCGTGTGGTGCAGAACGTCGGTAGCGTCCGCGGGCCGAGCGCACTTGAGCAAGGGACACGCACGGTCGATGAGCGGATACCACGGCGGCGGTGCCCGCAAGATGCGCGCGTCGAGGTGGCGAACGGCCTCAAGTAAGAACGCGCTCGGGGGGCGCGGCGCGGCACGCACCGTATCAACAACGATGTCTTCCTTCCGCTCGCTTTTGAGGTTGTCATACTGCACGACGCCATTGCGGTTCGATACCACAATGTCGCCCAAGCGCACATGATGTTCCACGTCCTCGGGGTGCGGCACCCCGCCGGCGATCCCGGTCATGATGATGTCGATGTCGGGGTAGTGCTCGGTAAGGAGCGTCGCCCGACTGGTCGCCATGTTGTTGCCCATGTCCGGTAACAGCACGAGCACGACCGCGTGGTTGCCGCCGGCGGCCGGGATCGTTCCCTGTGTGTACCTGCGCCCCCGCTTCATGACCTCGTGCGGGTCGCCCAGGAGGCACTCGACGGCCGCGAACTCTTTCGGCAGCGCCGTGATGATGCCGACCGTGGGCGTGAATTGTTTTTCAAGCACCTTGTTGGCTCCCGTTACGAGCGCAACGGCTTGTTGTGCGGTGTAGGAAATCACCACACTGTCTGCCCGAGCTTGCAACGTGCCGAGCAACCGCAGGAGCAATTTCTCTCCGCGACTTCCGTATTCCCTTTTCCACTTCTCGCCGAACTGCTTTATCAGGTCAGGAATCGGCGTCCCCTGACTTGCTGCCAAGTTGAACGCATCAATCTCTTCGAGGACGTGTTCCGGTAAGAGCCGCTTAGACGGGGGCACGCTTCGGCTCCAAGAGGAAACCTTGGACAATCGCCCCGTCCGCGAGCTTGAACGTGTACCCATCGTCCCGGCTGAGGAGTCGGTCCGGGATCTCCGCTAACTCGTTGTAATTCTCCGGTAAGAGTTTATTGTCTGGATCGCGAACTCGGAACACCTCTTTTAACTGGTCGTGATACACGAGGGCATCAAGGGCTAAAACAAGTTGTTCGGAGGAAAGGCCTGGAAGCTCGCGGGCGAGCCGAGTGAGTTCGATGAACTTAACGCCGATCATTCGCACGATCCACGTCTGAATCGCACGGATGGCGCCTGCCAGTTCCGGGTGCTGTTCAGCGATGGGCTCGAAATTGATCGGTGACATAATCGATTGCCCGGGCACTTGATTGGGCTCGGATCACCACCTCGTGCGCTCGCGCCACTCCCGCAATGACCAGCAAGTCTTGTTCCAGCGCATCGTCTGAGCGATCCGCCAAGAAGTTCACCGTGAGCACCTCATTCCTGCCCCCATCGCTCATCAGGCCTGCAATTGAGCGGGACGCAACTTCGTCTGCGCTCATCGCTTCCTCATCGGTCGGGCGCTCGAACGCCACGTGCGTTCCGAGTGCGGTGCGGAGTGTGGTGCGACTCGTTCGGAATGGCATCCCGCCCCGCGCCTCGGCTCTGACCATGTTACTGCGAACCGGTCCCAGATCCCAGGCGCTCAAGTCGTCCTTCTTAATCGCTCGCGCAAGGCGCGTCCAGATCGCCTCTTCTCGCGTTGCGAGGGTAGTCCGAGAGTCGAGCCCGCGACGCGAGACACGGAGTTCCAGTATTCCGGGGTGATTCCACCGCGCTAAAAGTACCGAACGAAACCGAACTGGGCGCGTGAAATTGAACCGCCACGCCGGGTTGGGTGCGACACCTATTTGTGCCGTGATCCACGCTTGCACATGCTCATCCGACGTCAGGTCGGTACCGGCACCGTCGTGTGCGACACCTGTTTGTGCCGTGATCCACGCTTGCACCTCGCCCGCGGGAACCGGTTCTTCGCGGCTCTCTGGAGTATAGAATTTCGCGACCCAGTCGTGCGGCTTCCCTGGTAATCCGATTCGGAAGTCGGCCCACTCGAACGCATCTCCTGTCGGCGACGCCAGATTCGGAAAACCTTGCCGCACGTACCAATCCGTGGCTCCGAAAATTGCCTGTGCGACGGCCTCGCCATCGGCAAAAATGCGCGTTTTGTCCTTTACTGATACGTAGTACATGATGTGCTGGTTGCCGTTCTCTTCGGCGTCTTGAAGTGCAGCAACTAACTGCTCGGGTAACAGGTGCCCAGCACGAACGGCCTTCCTGATTTCCTCAAGAGCGTCATCTGCACGACGCGGCACTCGAACCACGTCCTCTCCCACCGTATCGCGAATGGTGCGGAGCAATCTTTGGCGTTCGGAGAGGGTCGTTTCTTCGCCGAAGAGCTCGATTACCGCCTCTCTAGTGGACATATTACCACCGCCAGCTTGGGCGTTACAGCCCCGTAGCTCGATTCGTTTTCAGGAGCGCCGCGTTGGGATTATGCCGACACAGATAACAGATGGCGAGAGAATATCGCATCCATTCCGGTATCGCAGTCAGACCCGCGCCGCATGATCCGTCCGATCGGTGCCGGGCTTGCGGAGTTACGGGGGCAGAATTGTACTTTCGCTGTCTTTTCGTTCCGCTGCACTCACCCCTCACCATTTCCATCACACTAGCCCCGCGGTTAGACCCGATTCGCTGCACCTGTGTTGCCGTTGGGCCGCCGGGCGCTCACACTACCTTCCTCCGCGCCGCGCGCGCCGCCGTCACCGCACCACACCCGCGGAACCCGCCCCATGCCCCAGCACGAGTACACCGAGTCCCAGTTGTGGAAGGCCCTTGCGGGCCGCAAAGGCGAACTCGATGAGCGCGTCCGCACCGCCCTCGCGCCCATGCTCGATCAGGCCCAAACCGTGCTCCGCGACGGCGCGCCCGCCACACGCGACTTCACCCTCCACGACGCCGCACACGCCTTCCGCGTCGCCGAGCGCATGCGCGAGATCGTCAACGACGAGGTGTTCGAGAAGCTCAGCAGCTACGAACTCGCGCTCCTGCTCCTCGCCGCGTACCTCCACGACATCGGCATGGCGCCGAAACAGGAGCACGTCAACCGCCATCGCCGGCACATCCTCCGCGGCGACACCGGCGCCGATGACGCCCTCACCGACGCCGAGGCCCTGGAGGTGCGGAAGTTCCTCGACAACTCCGCCTGGAACGTGCGCCTCCCCCTGGCCCCCGACGGCAAGCCCGATGCCGCCACCGAGGCCCGCGCCAACGAGATCCTGGCCTACTACTGCCGGCACAAACACAACGACTGGAGCGAAGCCTGGATCAAGGCCCACCTGCCCCCCGGCGACGACCCGCACGCGCTCCCCCACTACCCCGGCTGGCGCGACGATCTCATCCTCATTTGCCGCAGCCACCACTACGGCTACGACCACCTCATCGGGAAAGCGTTCCTGCCCGCGCTGGTGTGGAACGACCACGTGGTTCACCGGCGGTTCCTGGCCTGCGTGCTGCGGGTCGCGGACGTGCTGGAGAACGACCCGGAGCGGACCCCGCCGGTCCTGTTCGAGCACCGCGCGGTGCAGGAGTCGAGCGCCATCTACTGGCTAAAGGACCACCCGCTCCGCGTGACCCGCGACGGGGACCACCTCGCGGCCGTCGCCGAGCCCACCTCGGCGGCGCTGGAGAAGGCCGTCCGGATGACGATCGAGTGGATCGAGGCCGAGCTGCGGCTGTGCGTGCAACTGGCCAGCGAGTTCCCGTTCCCGAACGCCAGCTTCAGCACCACGAAGCCGCTCCCACACCGGTGGGACTACCCGGCGGTCGTGGTGTCGCGGATCAGCCCCAAGGGCGGGTACGTGTACATTGAGGGCGCGTTCCGCCCGAACACGGGCCGGTTGCTCGAACTGCTGTCCGGGGTGGAACTGTACCAGAACCCGCTGGCGGCGGTGCGCGAGCTGTTGCAGAACGCCTTCGACGCGGTCCGCGAGGCCATCGCCGTGAAGCGCATCCAGGAGTGCGACGCCGGCGACGCCCCGGACCCCGACGAACTGGCCCGGCGGTTCAAGGTGGAACTGAAGATCGAGGAGCGCGACGGGCGCCAGTGGCTGGTGTGCCGGGACGACGGTATCGGCATGAACCGGCGCGTGATCGAGAACTACCTGCTCGTGAGCGGCAGCTCGCGCCGGCACGAGATCGAGGAAGTGGAGCGCCGGTGTCAGGCCCACGGGTTCCGGATGGGGCGCACGGGGAAGTTCGGCATCGGGGCGCTGAGCTACTTCATGCTGGCGGACCGGGTGGAGTTCCGGACGGCGCGCCGGACGCACCCACTGGACACGCCGGAGTCCGACGGGTGGCACTTCGCGACCGACGGGGTCGGCGCGTTCGGGGAGCTGCGCACGATCCCGAAAGCGGACCTCGGCGACGGCGGCTGTGAGGTCCGGCTGCGTTTGCGCAAAGACGTACTCGCCACGGACAAGAAAGGGAAGACGTTCCCCGAGCGATTGGAAGAGTACCTATGGGAGACGGTCCGCCGGGTGCCGTGCAAGTTCCGCTGGTCGCTCGACCCGAGCGCGAAGGGTTGGCCGGTGAGCCTCGCGCCGGGTTGGACGTGGACCGACGACCGCCGGGACCGGTGGTTCGTCGATCAGCTTCGCGATGCGTTGACGGGTATCGTTGGCGCAGTCGAGCGGAGCGGGCTTGATGCGTTTGCGGTATCCGAGAGTGAAGCCACGAGCCGCCGGGCATTGCGCGATGAGGTGGTTAAACGCATCGTTACTCGCACCCGTTGGGCCGTTCGTGAAATCGCCGACGAAAATGGCGGCATGTGTGCCCGGGTTCAGGTGCCGTGGTTCGACCTCGTCGCCGGCGCGTCGGCCGTTGTGCTACTGCACGACCCAGCGTTTGCGGATCTGGGGCTCGATCTCCGTGAGTATCAGGGCGCGGTCCCCAGGAATGATCCATTTCTCTCTTGGCGAGGTATAGCCGTCAGCGCTTCAGGTTCTGTGCTGTCGGATCGGGTCGTGTTTGAGATGGATTTTGCCGACGAGAACTACGGTTCACCGAGCGTTAACCGCGGATCATTTTCCGCTACAGGAGGTACGCACGCAGCTTTTGAGCGCGTCGAGATTGCGCACCGCGAGTTGGCTAAAGATCTTGTCCCGGCGCAGTCACCTTACGCGCTGGTTTCGGCTGTTTGGTGGGGACAGCGTTGGGACAGACCGGTCGTCTGGATTCAGCCCGAGTTGACGGCTACTGGTTCCGCGTGGGCGCCGCTTACAACACCGGGACTATTGGGGCTTCCCGATTCGGGGAATGGCGAAGTCCATTTCCGGCTCAATTCCGGCGAACAGGTGAAAAAGCTCGTGAACATCAGCCTGCTGCGAGCACGGAATAGGAGCACGAGGGCGAAACTCGAGAATGCGCGAGGCCCCGACCGAGTGTGCCTCTACACGGAGGGCACTCGCACCTTGGGCTTTGTGCCTCTCGCGCTACCGGAAGCGACAAGCCCGCGCGGCGCCTTTCCGTCCGCTTTGCAACACATTACCGTGTTGGACGTCTCGTTCGGTAGCCCCCCCAGCTCGTTCTTGAACCCGATTCTGGTGGCGCGCTGGCGGGACGATCCGAATGTTCCCGCATTCCCCCTGTCGCTATATGGCTATTCGGCCGAACGCCCCACAGCCGTTGTTGAACGGGACCCCACTCCGTGGGAAAAAGCACGCCATCTCCTCGCGCTGCTGGCCAAATTATCGCCCAAGCAACATGACGCGCTCTGGGCCGACACCGAGCAGCGGGCCGCGCTGATTCAGTTGCTGCGCGCGGTGCACCTGCCCGAACAGCCCGACTTCCGGCTTTCGCTTCTGTCGTACACCGATGGCGACCCGCCCGTGTGGTACTATCGGACGCTTTCCGAGAAGGACGGGTTCACCGACGACCCGGCCGAGGCGCTGCGGTTGCTGGAGGCGGTGAAGCAGGAGCCCGGGTTCCACGTCATCGGCGAAGATGCGCCGCGCAAGAAGCGGCGGAAGCGGTAATCCCTTCCCCGCCCGCGAAGAACCTACCCCCCGGCCCCCTCCCTGAAGGGAGGGGGT
>DASWYH010000733.1:0-3642 GCA_036405095.1 Gemmata sp.
AGGAACTCTTGCGGCGGGATGGCGAGCGTGTTCCCGTCCACGCTTTCGAGCCGGTAGTGATACCACGCGCCCTGATAAACCCAGAACAACTGGTCGCTCAGGGCGTAATTGGTTTTCGGGTACTCTTGCTCGGCCAGCCTCTTGAGCATCGGTAAATACGTCGTCGCGAGCGGGTTGACGCTCGGCACGAGAACCAACCCGTCGCCCCGAGCGGGGAACCAGTTGGCGCCGGAGACCGGCACGAAGTACACCTCCTCACGGGCGATTGGGGCGACGAACCAGCCGCGGTCCGCTCGTCCCGGGAGCAACTCGTCGAGGACCAGCGCGCGCGGCGCGTCGTAGGAGTCGTTGACGTTAATACGGCAGATGCCGCTTTCCGGGTGTTCGACCACGAACCAGTCATCGGGGGTGCGGTCGATCAGGTTCTGTTTGGCACGCGCAACCCACTCGTCCGCCGGGCGCCCCGCCTCCGCGAGCATCGGGTCCGTCACAAACGACATGGTGTCCGGCAGGTCGACCACGAGCGTAAGGTACAGGAGCGCGGTTTCGGGCGAAGGTTGGGAGGGGATGGCGCGGATGCGCTGCATCGTCTCGTCCGTGACCGGCCCGGACGCGAGCGTCAGCGCGATCCGCTCCTGCATCGGGTCGCGGTGGGCGAGGGCGTGTGCCCAAGCCCGCGTTTCGAGCCGCCCGTAGCTCGCGGGCTTCAGGCACGGGAGCAGGTCGCCCGCACGGGCCTCCAACCCGGCGCGGGCGGCGTCGCCGGTCTGTTGCGCGACCCCCGGGCTCCGGACGTGGAGCTGCTCTTGGAGAACCCGCTGCCACGTGTCGCGGTCCAGATTGTAGACGCGCCGGAAGAGTTCGCGGACCGGGAGCTCGGTCGGCGGTTCGCCCGCGAACGCCACCGCGACGCGGCCATCTTGGTGCATAAACAGTTCGGCGCCCTCGGCCTCGGTGGCCCGTTCGAGCGCTTCGAAAAAGTGGGCGGCGGCTTCCTGTTGGGATGCGTCGTCGGGTTGATCGGCTGCCACGAAGCGCTCTCCGCGAAGCGAACGGGCAACCCCCCGCGCCCTTCGCGGGGAGCCGTTCGCGAGTCGCAGGTTAGCCGGGCGCGCGGGCGGTGGCAATGCGTTTGTCTGCGCGAGCGAGCGTTGCCACGGGCCGAATGGGGCGCGCGGCCCCTCGGCTCGCTGCGTCGTCACGGGTCGCTCGCGGGCGGTGCTCGTGGTGCCGGGGCCGCGTTCCGAACCGACTTCCGCAACCGGCGAACCAGGTAAAGGCCGCCGAGCAGAACCGCAACGGGACCGAGCAGAGCCGCCACGCAGCACTGGTACCCCTGGTCCCAGGTCGTGCGAACGACTTCGAGCTTCTCGCTGTTCTTGACGCGCTGCACCCGGTGGGTGATTGTGATGTGGTTACCGGACCACTCCGGCACGCTCTCCCGGAACGGGAGCGTGTACCGCTCCGAGTCCGTGACCCGGCCCTCCATAATCGCCTTTGCTAAACCCAGCGCCGACGGGTGTTGCGCGGCGGTCGCCCGCGGAACAACGAGTAACTCGGCGTACCTCTCGCCCATCTGCTCGACGGGTGCCACAACGAGCGGTCGATCGGGGGCCACTTCGACGTACTCGGCGCTGCTCGCGTCCTCTAGCACTTCCCGGCCGCTTTGTGCGTTCTTGGCGTACTTGAACCGCGGTCGGTAAAGGACGAAGACGTGATCCGGAAATGCTTCGGCTGCAATGATTCGGTGGGTCGGCTGGACGCGCTTCAGGCCCGGTGCGCCCATGTCAGCCCGAGCCGCCGCGGCGATCAAGAAAACGATGCCGATTGAGCAGATGAATGAAAGGGCAGATGCACGCATGTCGTTCGTCATCCGCGGGACTGTTGAAGCGGTAAAAGCACGAGCCGGAAACCGTGGAGCTATTCCGCAACCGGAACGTCACACGCCCGTGCCCGGTGGGGTGGGTTGGGGATTCGGACGTAACCACCGGCGCAGGACGTACACCCCGCCGAACAGTGCGGCAAAGCTCGTGAGCAGCGGGAGCACACAGCAAGAGGTGAGCGTCTCATTCCGAGTTGTGCGAACCACTTCCAAACGGCCGCCGGCCTCAGCGCGCCGGACTTCGTAGTCGATCGTAATCCGGTCGCCGGACCAAATCGGGCCGGTATCGCGGCGGAAAAATGAATACCGCGTCGCGGTTCCGATGCGCCCCGCGAAAGCGGCGCGTGCCACGTCGCCGGCGGACCCGACTGGGGCATCGGAACGCGGCGCGATGACCAACGTGGCGGACCAGCTAAACGACCTCCCCGCCCGAAGCTCATCGGCCTTGTGGAACTCGATCAGCAGCGGGCGCCCCGGTTCGACTGTGACGAACTCGGCCCGGTTCTCCGCACCATCAGCACACAGAACGAAGACATGGTCCGGAAACGGTTCTCGCGCAACGACCCGGTGCGTCGGTGTGATCCGTCGCGTGCCCGGGAGCCCCGGGGCATCAGCGCGGGCAATGCCACTGATTGCCAGGGCGGCCACAAGGCCGGTTAATGGGGCATGTGTTCGCACGGCGCGCGGCTCCGTGGGCGGGCGCGAACATCAAGAGCCGAACCCGGCCCACTTATTCCCCCAACCCCTTGTCCCAGTCTTCCATCTGCTTTTCGAGGTCCTCGAAGGTGAGCCCGCTGGCCGGAACGGGCGGCTCGGCGGAGCGGTCGCGGGTGTGGCGCAGCGCCTCCTCCAGTCGGCGCACCCACGTCGGTACGTCCAGGCCCACACCGCTCACGATCGCTTCCAGCGGCTCGATCGCCGTGCGCAGGCGCACGAACGCCGGGTTGTCTTCCGCGAGCCCGCCCCGCGCGGCCTCGGCCGCCGCCGCCACCTGCGCCGCGGCGCGGTCGATCTCCAGGGGGCGCGTGAACCGCTCTTCGAGGCGGTCCCGCACCGTGCGGAGCTTCACCCCGTAGCGCGCCTCGCGCTCGTTCAGCTCGTTGAGCAACTCGTCGGCGAGTTCGACCGTCTTCTCGGCGATGAAGGTGCGCCACCGGCCCGCGAGCGGTTCGTAGCCCCGCTGGCACAGCGCTTCGTGCGCGAGCGCCAGGGGCTTCATCCGCCACGCGAACCGGTCGTAGCGCACCTTCAGCCGGAGCATGTCGAGGAGGATGTGGATGTTCTCGCCGTAGTCGGACTGCGTCGTCGTCGTGTTGTAATCGCGGTACTCGTCGTAGTGCTCGATCAGCGCCTGGAGCACCACCTCGGCGCTCTTGGCGGTGCGGGTGCGGTCGAGCGCGCCGGCGTCCCAGTCGGTCACGAGCTTCGGGCGCTTCGCCCCGTTTTCGCCGCTCTCGCTCTCGTGATCGAGCCACGCGGTCACCCCCCGCGCGAGGATGCCGCGCATGTTCGACAGCCCCAGGAACGGCACCGTGAACAGGTCGCTGCCGTACTTCGTGACGAACCCCTTCACCGGCTCCCAGTCGTCGTCGTCGGCGACGGTTTCGAGCACGGAGAGGCGCAGCGACTGGCTGTGCTGGTGCCACAGGTTCTGGAACTCGGTGGCGATCTTGAACAGCGCGTCCGCGAGCGGCCCCTCCTCGCCGGTCGCCTCCTCGCCCCAGGTCGCGGCGGTCGCGAGGAGCGTCTCCACCACCCCC
>DASWYH010000734.1:0-2972 GCA_036405095.1 Gemmata sp.
CAAGAAGCGCGAAAAGGAGTTCCCGTTCATTGTCGTGATCCCGCGGGCCGAAGGGTTCGGGTGGGGCGCGGAAACCAAGAACGCGAAACGCGCCCTGGCGATGCTGGACGAGGTGCAGAAGGAGTACAAAACCGATCCGAAGCGCCAGTACCTTACCGGGCTGTCGATGGGCGGGATGGGCACCTGGAGCGTCGCGATGGCCCACCCGGATCGGTTCGCCGCGATCGTCCCGATTTGCGGGCGCGGCAACACCAAAACTGCCGACAAGATCAAGAACCTGCCCTGCTGGGCGTTTCACGGCGACGCGGACGAGGCCGTGAAGGTGGAAGGCTCGCGCGACATGATCGAGGCCATCAAGAAGGCCGGCGGGAGCCCGAAGTACACCGAGTACCCGAAGGTCGGCCACAACTCGTGGGACAAGGCTTACGGCACCGATGAACTGTACACGTGGCTGCTCGAACAGAAGAAAAAGTGACGGGGCGAGCCCCGGCCGCAAGGCCGGGGGTGATCGCAAGCGGAATCGCCCCGGCCACAGCGCTCAGCTCGCTCGCAAGCGGAATCACCCCCAGCCATGACGCAAGGTGTGATCGCAAACGGAACCAACCACCCCGGCCTTGTGGCTGGAGTCGCCCCGAACCACCCCCGGCCGCAAGGCCGGGGTTCGCCTGCCCTCCCTTATTGAACACCCCCGGCCGCAAGGCCGGGGTTCGCCTGCCCTTCCTTTGGAGCTTCAAATGTCGAAGTCGGATGTGAACCGCCGAGCATTTATTGCCGGAGCCGCGGCGGCCGGGGCCGCCATGTCGCTGCCCGCTGCCAGCTACGCCCGCATCAAAGCGGCGAACGAGAAGCTGCGGGTCGGCTTCCTGGGCGTGGGCGGCCGGTGCCAGCAGCACATCGATGTCATCCTCCAGATGCAGAAGGAAGGCAAGCCGGTCGCCCCGGCCGCGGTGTGCGACGTGTGGGACGGGCAGGTGAAGGCCGGCGTCATCAAGGGCCGCGGGCTGTACCCCAGCGCCGAGCGGTGCGGGCTGGACAAGACCGACAAGAATCACGTCACGAAGGACTACCGCACGGTTCTCGAACAGAAGGACGTGGACCTGGTGTGCATCGCCAGCCCGGACCACTGGCACGCGCGCATGGCGATCGACGCCATGAACGCGGGCAAGGACGTGTACATGGAGAAGCCGATGACCAAGACGATCGCCGAAGCGATCGCGGTCGTCGACACCGCGGTGAAGACCAACAAGGTCGTCACCGTTGGCGTGCAGAGCATGGCCGACCCGACGTGGCGGGCCGCGCACGAGTACATCGCCGCCGGAAACATCGGTAAGGTGCTCCAGGGACAAACCAGCTACTTCCGCAACAGCTCGGTCGGCCAGTGGCGGTACTACCCGCTCACGAAGGAGATGTCGCCGAAGACGATCGACTGGAACGCCTGGTTGGGGCACGGGGTCAAGGGGGTGGACGGCGAGCCGATCGGGCCGAGCCCGAAGGACATGCCGTTCGACCGCGCCGTGTGGGCGCAGTGGCGGTGCTACTGGCCGTTCGGCGGCGGCATGTACACGGACCTCTTCGTCCACCAGACGACGCACATGATCGCGGCCATGGGGCTGCGGTTCCCGGCCCGGGTGGTTGGGGCCGGCGGCCTGTACCTTGAGTACGACGGCCGCGACGTGCCGGACGTGGCGACCGTGGTGGCCGACTACGAAGAGGGCTGCCAGTTCATCGTCGGCGCCACCATGTGCAACGACGTGCAGTTCGGGGAGATGATCCGCGGCCACCTCGCGACCATCAAGTTCAACGGCGGCGGCGACTTCATCAAGGGCTTCTCGGTGTACGGGCAGAACATCACCGGCGGCCCGGCCAAGCCGAAGGGCGCGGCCAACGACGCCCCGGTTCACGAGTTCGTCAACGACAAGCAGGGCAACGCCACCTACCACCTGTGGGAGAACTTCCTCCAGTGCGTCCGCGACCGCAAGCGCGAGACGCTCAGCACCCCGGAACTCGGCGCCGCCGCGTTCAGCACGGTCAACATGGGCGTGCAGAGCTACCGGTTCGGCAAGGCGCTGATGTGGGACAAGGAGAAGCGCGCCCCGAAGGAAGCCGACGCGAGCTGGGCGGCCCAGTGGGAGGCCCGGAGCAAGAAGCGCGGCAAGCCGAACCACGTCATGGGCTGGCACGCCGGCGACAAGGGCAGCCTGCTGCAAGCGCCGGACTACCAGAAGCTCGAAGGCCCGTGGGTCAACGGTAAAGACCCGGCCGAGTAGTTCGGGCGACCTACCCCCGGCTCCCTCTCTGAAGGGAGGGGGTTGGGGGGAGAGGTTCTTCCGTCTTCCGTGTCGGGCGGGTTCAGCTCGTCGCTCTGCGACAGGCCGATGTTGCGTCGGCCGAGCTTCTACCACGCCAAGCGCCGCGGGGAGCGCTGTTCCAGCACCGCTATCCGAGCGCTTGCGCATCGCGATGGGGCGTTCTGGTACAACCCCGCGTGTCGTCGTTCCGCCCCATCGCGATGCGCAAGCGCTCGGGCGGTGCCGTGAGCGCTCCGCGCCACAGGTCAGATAGTGGACCGCCCGACACGGCTGTTTTCGCTCGCGCTGCCTATCCTCACTTCATGACGCTCCCCCTCGCGGACACTCACGTTCACCTGCTCGCCGGGCTCGATGACGGCCCGCCGGACGCCGATATCGCGCTGGCGATGTGCCGGATGCTCGTTGCCGAGGGCGCCGGGCATGCCACCGCTCTCGCGCACCAGAACCACGGCTACCCCGAGAACACCGCGGACCGGCTCCGCGCCGCAGTCGCGGCCCTTCGCGCTGTGCTGAGCGAAAAGAAGGTTCCGCTGTCGGTCCACCCCACCGGCGAAATCATGCTCTCGGCGAACACCCTCGACGAGTGGCGGAGCGGAAAGTTGCTCTCGGTGGGCGACCACCGGCAGTGGCTGCTCGTCGAAATGCCGCACACCGGATTCGTGG